>JADFUQ010000410.1 GCA_015222065.1 Bacteroidota bacterium | reverse complement strand
CCCGCGGGTAATGTAATACTGCGTTCCCGGGCGTCAAAATCAGCCCAGGGCTTGCCGTTTATTCGTACACCGGTAATCTGCACTTTCGGATCGTTTACAGGTGAGACGAAATGTTTCTTCGGACCATCTAATTCGAAATAAAGCACCACCGGTTTTTCATTTACAAAGAGACTGAGGTAAAGGTAATTGAGAAATCCGTGCTCAATTTCATGAAATGACGTATGCCATGACCCCGCTTTCTCGCCTTTTCCAAAGAACGATCCGTCCGGAGTAACCCCTAAGAATACACCGCCATATTTACGATCCCTAAAGTAGCAATCATAAAAAAGTTCAGTCTTTTTAAAGTTTTCCAGATATTGCTCATCCTGGGTGACATTGTAAAGTTGAAGTTGCAGAAAGGCACCATAGATCTGAACCCACCAATATATTTTTTGCGGGCCTGCAGTGTGATAAGGCGGTGCTTTCTCCACGGAGTTAAACCATTCGCCTCGTTTTGCATTCCATCCGTACCGACAGAGTTTGTCACCCAAAGCCTTGCCATGCTCCAGATAGATTTCATTTCCGGTTAAATGATATAGATGCAAAAAGAACAATGCTGCAGTTGAACATGCTCCCAGAAATATGCTTTCTTTTCCATCCACTAAATAAGGAACATAATTCCACTCCCGGTCAAATCCGTTAGGGTATCCTAATATCCAGCCATTTACCGGATCGAACATCCGCCCGATGCTTAAATCGGCCAGATGTTTTGAAAAGCTTATCACCGCTGAATCCCGCGTAGCCAGAATAAGATATGGCATCAGCGAACCCTGTCCATAGTGTGAATGTTTGGCCTTTGAAGAATCACTGACACTCAAATCCCGGTTTAGCTTCATATAATAGCCATCTAACTCTTTATCGTGGGCATATGTTTTGTGGATTTCAACAGATTTCAGGACATGGGACAGAGCACGTTCATCCCCTGTGACAAAGTAATACTGTGTAAGTCCAACGTTGTTATATATCTGCGAGGATGCACGTTTGTCGGTTTCCTTCGGTTCGCCGGTCTGAGAGAGTCTTTCAAACCAACCGCCATATTCCTGGTCCCAGCCATATTTAAGTAAATAGTCCGTTGCCTCACGGGCAACATTGAGATACTTTTCTTCCCCCGAAAGAAGATAAGCCGTGGAAAAACTGAAAATCTGACGACTGATCATCGCCGGCATTTTGTCCCAGGGAGGTTCCGGCTGCCAATCACGGGATAAATTTAAATAGAAGGCTCCGTGTTCTTCGTCCAGTACATGTTTATACCAGTAAGGCATAAGTTCGGTTAACACCTGATCCCGCCAGAATTCACCATTCATAAATTTCTGTTCTCTGGTAGTATCAACATCATTCTTCGCGGTAACTGTTTGTCCAACAACAAGAAAAACCAGCATAACAAACAATACCTTCTTTGATGAAAATCGGTTTTTTAGTTTTTTAATCATTTTAATTTAAGATTTATTTATAAATTTATTGGAACTTGTTTTTTATCAATTGAATAATTGTGTATTAAAAGTAAAAACGCATCCATATTTCTACTTTCCTTTTAAATTGCTTACTGCTATATTCCGCATTGTTATTACCAAAGAAAAAAACCGGCCAGAGTAAAACTTCGAAATTTGTGAATGGTTTATAACTTAGTTGAGGAGAAATAAGAAAACTTTTGTCAGCCAGATTATAAATAGTGAACATGGAAATTGAAGAATAAAGCCAGGAAAAAGGCTCGGGCTGAATTATTTTCATATAGAGATAATCCTGCATTAACGTTTTTGAGCGAAAAGTAGTGGACATGTTAAATACTGTATGGTTAATTACCTCAGGAATGTTACTATCTAAACTGCTTTGCAAATAGTCAACGTATGAAGTAAACTCATTTTTTGACAGACCACTGTTGTTGTGGTAATATTCAACAATGAGTGTTGTATTGAATCGATTAAGGTAACGCAACCCCAGCAGAAAGGAAACGCCGT
>JADFUQ010000409.1 GCA_015222065.1 Bacteroidota bacterium | reverse complement strand
CACGATAGTTTGCAATCTTCTCGAATATCTCTTTTGGTGTTTCTATATCTGGCTGGCCAATGTTAAGATGAAAAACCTCTACTCCTTTTTTCTTTGCTTCATCAGCAAAAGAAGCCAACTTACGAATCGGCGAATAAGGCATATCTTCTGCTCTTTTAGATAATTTTATTTCATCCATCTAAAAGTATATATATCTGACTTCAAAAGTCAATACGAGGGCAAAGCCCTCAGCCAAACTTCACCCTCACCCCTCTCGCGTCATTGCGAGGGACGAAGTCCCGTGGCAATCTCCCTCCCAAAATGCCCCTTTTCCTTATCCCCTCTCCCTTGATGAAAGAGGGTAAGGGTGAGGGTGAAATTATGGTAAGGGAAAATCATTACCCGTTGTTTTTTCGGAGACACGCTTGACAGATATGCGACTGCAGATATAATCAACAAAATAAGGAATAAATGGAAATTACATATAAAGAAACACTTCCTGATAAGAATGAATATTTTTCGTTATTTGAAACCACAGGTTGGAATAAAGAATATCAATTTAATAAAGAACAATTATATGAAGCTACAAATCGTTCCTGGTATTTAATTTCTGCTTATGATAATGACCGTTTAATAGGCTTTGGACGTATTATATCTGATGGTATATTTCATGCGCTTATTATTGATTTAATTGTCCTTCCAAATTACCAAAGTAAAGGAATCGGCAGCAATATTTTGAAAAAACTTGTAGAAAGATGCAAAACAAATAAAATCCGTGATATTCAGCTATTTTGTGCAAAAGGCCAGACAGGTTTTTATGAAAAACATGGTTTTGTAAAAAGACCTGATAACGCACCTGGCATGCAAATGCCAGGAGAGTAGATAGTCCCGTCCTTTCGTAGAAAAAATGCAGTATTTTCGCGGGCGGCCCGCCCCGCTTCGCAGGGCGAGGTCGAGGAAGCCCGCTCCCACGAAGAATAATATGGCAGGTTGACTTTTTATCAATTAAACATATACTAATCCTATGAAGATAAAGATATTAAACCAATCAATAACAAATTTTCATGGAGATATTATTATTGTAAATTTATTTGAGGGAATAAAATTACCTGGTGGTGCAACCGGTGCTGTAGATAAGGCACTTGATGGTATGATCACAAAACTTATAAAGAACAAAGAGATTACTGGCAAGCTCGGAGAATGTGTAGTATTACATACATTTAATAAAATAAAGCCTGATAAAGTTTTGATTGTGGGACTCGGAAAATCGAGTGAATTTGGCTTAGAACAAATAAGAAAAGCATCAGGTGCTGCAGCAAAACAGGCGAGAAAGACAAAGGCGAAAAAAGTTGGCACAGTTGTTCATGGCGCAGGAATCAGAGGTCTTGAACCTGGAGCAGCAGCGCAGGCATTAATTGAAGGAACATTACTCGCACTCTATGAATTTAAGGAATATAAGAAACCAGAACAGAGTAATATTGAAGAATTTTCTGTTGTGGAGATGGACAAACAAAAGAATAAGAGTTTTCAAAAAGGCATTAAAACAGGAAAAATCCTTGCAGAATCTCAGAATATTGCCCGGGATTTAATAAATGAACCTTCTAATAATTTAACTCCAAAAAAATTAGATCAGAGAATTAAATCAATTATTAAAAATGCAGGATTAGAAAAGATTATTGGATATAATTGTTTAAATAAAACAGACATTAAAAAGTTGAAAATGGGCGCATTAATATCAGTTGCTCAGGGTAGTGATAATGAACCGAAATTTATTATTTTAAGAATTAAAAATCCCAAGAAACCATTAATATGTTTGATTGGAAAAACAGTCACATTCGATTCTGGAGGAATATCATTAAAACCCTCTGCAAATATGGGCCTTATGAAAGGTGATATGTCTGGAGGTGCTTCTGTAATAGGTGCAACCCTGGCATTAGCAAAGGCAAAAACTAAACTGAATTTAATGACCATTATTCCTGCTGTAGAAAATATGCCTTCAGCAAAGGCATCAAGACCCGGTGATGTAGTACGCGCAATGAATAATAAAACTATTGAAATTATCTCGACTGATGCTGAAGGAAGAATGACCTT
>JADFUQ010000408.1 GCA_015222065.1 Bacteroidota bacterium | reverse complement strand
TATTTACTATTTACCATTTGCCTGCCCCGTAAGGAAGAATGACTGTACGGGGGTGCTTTAAATCAAAATTTGTTTGACTTTATGGACAAACACGAATTAGTATCTACCCTGATTTCAAAGATAAATTTCTTTTTCGAATTTACACATTTATACACTTATAATGAATTCCGGTTTCCATATCGAGTTATGTTAGAAAAAATCGATAATCCGGTGGTCAATCAGAACAAACATAATAATCAATATCGCACTGTATATCAAATGATAATTAACAGGAATATATTGTGTTGGTTTAATTTTTAGTTTTGTATAAAGGTACCCTATAAGATATACTTTTTCAACGACATATACTATTACAGTAGCAAGAGCTATACCTGTCAGTCCGTAAAACTGTACAAGATATAAACTAAGGCCAACATTTAATACTATCTCAACAAAAGAAGCCCTTAACACAACGCCTGTTTTTTTCATACCAATCAGTATTGTCTGCGGGAAAACAAGTCGGGAAATGATCAACAGTAAATATAGAAGAAATACATCGGCACTTCTTGTAAAATTCTCGTTAAAGATTATGGGATAAAGCCACCGTGTAAAAAACATCACGACTATTGTGATTGGAAACAAAAAATGCATGAGTCGGGCAGATTTGCGCTTTAGCACTTCCATTGAGCTTTTAATCTTAGCGGAAGTAGAAAACTCGGAAAGCATAGCATTACTCAAACCATTTGCCAACAGAAAAACCAGAGGGAATTCTTTTGCCCCATAACGAAAAATCGCAAAAGTGCTGGCATCAAATTTACTTGTAACTATAGCGCCGTCAATATATTGAGCTGATCCACTGAGTAATGCACTAATTACCAATGGAGCTCCCAGCCTCAAATGTTCTTTTATGAAAGGTAAAGAGAATCTGATCTCAGCATATTTTGCCAACAGAAAAAACAACCATATTAATCTCAGGATGGATATTGCTATCAGTCCCCATACAGAATATACAATATCATATCCCATAAAAATTGGGATTATCACAAATCCAAGCTGAAGGCTAAATGAAATTGTCCCGTACAACATAATAGTTGCCGATTTGTTTTTTACTAAATATATATACTCAATAAGTACAGATGGGCTACTAAGCAGAATATAAACCAGAAGTAAATTTATTAACGGCACATTACCGGAAATACCGAAAACAGAAAAATTATGTTTTAGGCTCAATCCGAAAAGAAAAGCAACCAAACTGAAGAAGGTAAGCAGGATAAAAGCATTGAATATCTCAGGAGATTTTTCTGAATCATTCTCCCCATCCCTCGAAAATGCCTTATTATTCTTGTATAGAGGAAGAAAGGATTGAATCAGACCTGTTACCCAGAAAAAACTAATAAAACTTGCTATAAACAAAAAAACCTCAAAAACCCCGATCTGTTCAGCAGAAAGATAGCTCTTTGTAAATAAAATACTTATTACCAGGAATGTACTAAACCTGGTTAATTGAAATGTCTGTAGAGCAGATATGTTATTTATAAATTTTGATGATCTCAAGGTTTATTTTTGTTTAACCAGACAAAAGAATTAGAAAGGTGCAAAGATAATCAAACAATAAAGTAAAAAGTGCCTAAAGTGAACTAAAGTTAAAAGTGAACTATGCTTCGACTGCGTTCAGCATAAAAAGTTGAGAAGAGAAGAAGTTAAAAGTGAGCTAAAGTTAAGTAAGGTGAGTGGGTGAGTAAGGGGAGTAGGAAGAATGAAAAGTTTGAGGTTTGAATATGTTTGAGGCTTGAGACTAAAATTCTTTAGCGCCAAAGGCGCGATAAGCAATAGCCCTGGGTGGAGCGAAGCGTAACCCAGGGTACATGTATGTGTGGCGAAACCGCCGGAACTACCGGTTTTTATTAGTTGCAGTACCGTTTCATCCGGCGCAAATGACGAAGAGTCGAAAAGGCGTGTTGCAGTGTTGCTGTAGGAAGATAGAATAAGCCCGGAGGGCTTAAAGTCCGGTAGCCCCGGTTACGTCCGGGGTAACAATGCATCGTAAAAACACAATCCGGACGGGGTTGAAGTTTGAAGCTCGAAGGAAGAGAAAAAAATAATTTTATTCTTTTATGAAAAACAGAGGTTAATATCTATCTTTGCAGTTCAAAGTCATGAGTGTTATTGTACCAAATTGTTAGGCAGAAGTTCTTTAAGCATACATGGTGGGTGTAGCTCAGTTGGTTAGAGCACTGGATTGTGGTTCCAGGGGTCGTGGGTTCAAATCCCATCATCCACCCAAGCCAAAAAACTCGGTTTCTGTAAGAAATCGGGTTTTATTTTTTAAAGGCGTTGGCAGCTTGCTGACATAAGCCTTTAAAAAATAAAAGCCGGAGAGCTGACATAGTCAGCGACCGGGTTTTTTGGTTTGGTGATCCCTCACAAGGGTTCGCGAGCTGCTGCAGGTAGCGAGCAATCCCATCATTCGTTCCTGTAAAGCTAACGTAGTCAGCATCCGTTTTAACCACAATATCCAGCACCTCTGCTAAAAACAGATTCTGATTTCCAATTATATTTTTTCCCAAGAATCATTCTTGGAGCATTTATGTAATTTTTGTACCCGTTTTTTACTAAAAAGTCTTTTGCACTTAAATTTGTTTCAGGAATAACAAGACTATGCCCATTGTTATTTAACTTAACTTTCAACAATTCAAGTCCATAACCGGACTCATTTGCTATAATTAATCCGTTTTCCAGATTTTCAATAAAAAACCCTTTTAACTTCCCGGTTGAATTGTAGATAAGTTTTGTCCCGGATAAAAACAGCTCAATAAATTTATTCCTTTTTTCTCTTGTAACTGTAAAATCCAAATCAATAATTTTTTGAAAATCTGCCTTAGATGCAACTCCGATGTTCCGCGTTATTTCAAACTTTTTAAATGACTCAGATGGTTTGTAGAATTCATAATTAAGTTCAGTCCTAAATCCCATGTTCTTGTATACTGATTTTCCCAATTCAGTTGCAATCAAATTAAAGGTTTTAACACCTGCATTTTCCCCTGTTTCTATCAGGTGATTTGTAATAGATGTTCCTAAACCTTTGCCCCGGAATGTTTTTTTTACAACAATATTTCCAATCCAACCAACTTCGCCAAAGATCATTAAATTGCCAAACCCAATTGGTTCATTATTAGCTGAAAGAGTAAATCCTATAAAATAATTCTGATCAATATGCAGAGATATAAACTTTTCAAAATCAAAATTCCAATCCTTTGGGAAAAGCTTAGAAATTATTATTGTATTTTCTTTTTTGTATTGCTTTATTTCAATTGGCATAGTTGTACACCTATGAGTAAACAGATTTATTTCGTGCTTTCTTTAAGGGATATTTTTCAAATGATGTATCAGTAATGTTTTATTATTTATCTTCCTGACCAGTTGAAGAATACCGTGGAACTGTAAGCATATCTACAATATTCAATGAAATTGCTCTACCATCTTCATTAAAATCAAAACTCACATATTTATTTTCCCCATTCCTGAAGAACCATTTACTTGCATTATCAGGATGGAAAAGCGGAGCTGGATCTTCTTCACCTAATTGAATTGCCAGATGTTCATTTTTTACAACAACTCCAATTGTCATGTTCATTGAAGGATGAGTATAGGTTCCTAAATATTTTTCAAATCCGGAAGGTGTGCTATTGTCAGTTTCCTGATTACCCGTTTTTTTCTGAAATTGTGTTATTTGGTTAAGGGTTAAACTCTCAATTCTTATAGAATCATTTTCCTGAAATGTTACTGAGACTAAATTTGTTAGTTTAAACACCCATGATCCTTCTTTATCGGGATCATATAACTCAAACAAAGGTTGCCCTGGAACTTTTAAAGCCAGGCCCTCGTTCTGTATAAGAATTTCAAATTCGGAATCTTTAACTCCCTGGAATTCTGTCATATATATTCCGATATATGGTTCATAGGTTTGAGAAACTGTTCCCCCCTCATCGACCCAATCCGGATTAATCAAATTTTTATAAACTATATATTCAAACTCTTTGAAAGGGAAAGGGTTAATAAAATTTCTTGATTGTGTAAAATATAGTATAATCAGATCTTCTTCCGGCCAAACCCAGGCAAAAGTTCCATCCGATCCGCCATATCCTACTACTTCAACTTGTTGCTCTTCGCTTATATTCGTCTTACAGAAAAGCATAGACATTTGTCCATGGTACACTTTATATTTTGGGAATCCTGTTGAATATTTCATTTCTGTCACTGGTAACCTAAATTCAAATACCGGAGTTAGAGTGTTGTGAATAGCCCCTGGGCTCAGTATCCTGTTATCATTGAATTTTCCTGCATTCATCCACATTACCAAAAACTTTGCATAATCAACCGGTGTGCTATAAAACGATTGAGAGCCCCATGGGAATGGGTAAAAGGGTTTATCATTGGGAGTCCAGAACCTTGTCCAATTTCCGGGTGATCCTCCATAAGAACTGGCAACTCTGTTATCTCTCAAATCTGTTTTTATTGTTATTGGATAGGTATCCTTCATGCCAAGCGGAATAAATAAATTCTGACTAAGAAAGTCATATAGGGAATTATTGCTTATCACTTCAATGATTGCTCCAAGAACATCTGCTCCGGCATCACTGTATTGGAATTTCTCACCCGGTTGAAATTGAGGACCATATTCGCCAATTGCATTAGCCATATCTAATAAACCCGGATATTCATTAAACTCTTTAATAATAGAAACAGGCAGGCCACTGGTATGTGTAAGTAGTTGCTTAATTGTAATATTATTTGATTTTTCATTATTAAATCCGGGTATGTATTCCGAGGCTTTAGTGTCATAACCTAGTTTTCCCTTGTCTATTAGTATTTGTATTCCTGACCCTGTAAATGTTTTGGCCATGGAACGAATATTAAAAATTGTATTTATACTCATAGGTATTGAGTCTTCGATGTCTTTCCAACCGTATGCTTCATGCAAAACTGTTTTTCGATTTTTAATAATCAATAATTCAGCTCCCATAATTCCACCATTCTCAACTTTGTTTTCTATAAGCTGGGAAATGTTGTTTAATGCTTTTGTATTTATCCCCTGGTTTCCAGAGGATGAATAGGGGAAAGTGCTTTCTTGCGCTAATGATGTAAAAGATAGTCCAGCTAGTATAAGAATTAAGAATATGTTTTTTATTATGAAGAAATTTTTCATGATTTAACGCCTTTATTTCATTTCAAACTTGATATTCATTAATATTCAATTTTCCTATGCTACTTTTTGTCTTTTTTTAAGAATCTGTAATTAGGCTCCCAAATCACATTATAAATTTTCCATTCCCCATATATTTTCCCCAGGTGCATGTAGTCTATAAAATTTGGTGAAATTGATTTCACCATAGCAATATTTTTCCCTATATCAATAATTTCAACTTCTAATTCTATATCCGGATTTTGTTTAAATTCATTGGGCTTTTTACCAGTCCATTCAACCATTTGGGAATAAATTACTTCATCCATGGTTAAATGATTGGTTTGAGGGTGAATTATGAAACCTCTTTTTATCAAATCAGGTGCTAATGCTATACTCATTCTGGCAGAGTCAGCACTATACCAACCTTCGATATAATTAAGTGCAGTTGCTTTTATCGCTTGCTTATCTTCTTTGGTTTGTGCTACAACATTTTGTGCTTTTAGAGCTAATGTCATAATAATTAATATACTGAGTACGATTTCGATTTTTTTCATGGATTTTGTTTTTAATTAAAAAATATCTTTTGTTAATGAATTAGTATTAAAATCAATCATTACTTTCCATCGATTTGAATAAACGCTCGTTTTAATGGCGTTTATTTTTTGTTATAAGCTGGTCAATTAGTATGCTTGCAATCATTTATTCGCAAAATTTATTATTTCCTCAATAACAGGATCAATGCCATTTTTGAAATGCTCAAAATTAAATTCTACCAATATATCCGGAGCTACCCATTTTCTTGTGTCAGTTGAATAGCCACGTTGGTGAAAAACATTTGAAGAACCTACCATCAAACCACTATATGGCAGTGTGAATGGATTAGTTTCACCAATAAAATGAGGCTTTGAAGCAGTGCGTTCTCCAATAAAAATTGTTTCAGTGTAATTTTCAATAATGGTTGTTAAATTCTGTGCTGCCGAAAAAGTTTTATATCCAATTACAGTAAATGATTTACCTTTAATGTTGATCTTATCTGATAACATAACTCTTAAAATATGTTTATTAAGGTCTGTATTTCCACCGCTATTATTTCTGATATCTAAAACAAAGGTTGAGATATCTAATGAATCAATCAATAAATTAATACTATCGCAAAATACGGGTAAAGGATTATCTTTAAGGCTGGTTATCCCGTTAATTTGAACATATAAAATATTTTCATCTGTGATGTATTTATACCAATACGATTTTCTATTTCCCCTATGATAATTCTTCAAAAACAAGGGATATTCTTTTTCATAATGGGCATGATATCGAACCAATTCAGAACGCTCGCCCGTTTTTACAGATTGTATCGTCTTTTTTCCTTCCACACTATCTAGTAAATATGTAATTTCTAAACTATCTCTTGATTTACTTAATCCTAATCCGTGCACTAAATTCATTCTAATAAAACTCCAACCAAACAGGTTTTTGAATCCCATCTCATTATCTACGGAAATAACAGAACTTACTGTGTTGTACACGCTCTCAAAATCAAGACCATTAACTGTAATGATTTTAGCACCTAATAATTCTTTGTAGCTATCCATTGCACCAACAATATAACAACCATCGCTAAACACTTGTGTCAGAATAGGTAGTACTTTTTCTGGAAGATTAGATTTCATTGAATAAACACTTGTATGACCATCACCAATCATTGCAACAAACTGATGTATGCGCACGAGTATCTGGTCATTGTTTAAAAATTGGACATCTTGTTTAAGCTCTTCAATTGCATTATCCCAATCGCTTTCATTTAATTTGCAAAACGGATCATAGTGTGTGTTTTTTAGCATCAATGAAAGATACTCAATGTCTTTTATCCAATTTTCAGTTACGTTTAAGGAATCAATTATTTCAGGAGGTAAAAGCTTAATATATTCTGGTAAATTATGCAACCCCTGGAAAATGGTATCATAAAGCGCTTCTTCACACAAAAAATTACCATTCATAGGTGTAACAACATGTTTTGTTAAATAGTAAATGGCAGAATCAGGTTTATTAATACCCATATAATTATAAGCGAGGAAGTAATTAGAACGATATTCTAAACCAAACTCCTGTGCTTTTTTAAAATGTACTATAGAGTTCCTGAATTCACCTTTATTATAATAAATTTCTCCTAATGAATAATGATAACCCTCATTATGTGGATTATCTCTGATCAACTGAATTAAATATTCTTCTGCTGCTTCGGGTTTATCTGTAGATAATAAACTGTCCGCTTTTAAGTACATGTCAATCTTGCTCTGTGAAAATAATGGCCAGGTTGAAATCAATGCCACTATCAGTATAGATATTCTTTTCATTTTTCTTCCCTATATTTAATAATTGAAATTTGCATCAAATCATTTTTTTACGACTTGCTTATAACGATTTGAATAAACGCCTGTTTCAATGGCGTTTATTCTTTGTTAGATGCAGATTTAATTCTTTTAAAATCTAAGTCTTGAAAATCAAAACTAAAATCAATGTTTGGCGAGATTCCTTTCAACTTAATGCCTTGTGCTCTCCCATCTTCATCCAAATGAAACATGGCAAAGGCATCCGCATTCATGTCCTGATACTCCCATTTAATGGCAAAGCTATTGGCTTTGTAAAAGGCCATAGGGCCATTTAGTTTTGGTGAGCGATGCGATTTAAACCATAATTGGCCTTCTTTCATAAATACTTCTGCTTTGCCAAACCAAGCATCTTCATAGATGCCAATATAATCTTCCGATACTATGTGCGTATCATTTGCTTTTGCGACTGTTGCCCACACTTTTTCAGTCACTTCATCTCCACTTTCTAATCTTGCAGATAGTCTTTCATAATTCTTTTCTATCCACTGAAAATCATCTAATCCTAAATAACTATCCATAATAGTAAGACCCACAGATGAAAAAAATGCACTTCCCCCAGGTTCGGTATTCGTAAGTATTACTATACCTAAATTTAAATCTGGTATCATCATAGTTAATGAAAGCATACCAGGTAATCCACCGGTGTGAGATACCCTCATATTTCCTTTTACGTCTGTTAAACCCCAGCCTAAGCCATAACCTGAAAAATGCGAATTATATCGTGGATTTCTATTTACATCGGTCGTTGTATGAATTTTCCACATTTCATTTTGACTGTCCTCAGTAAATAATTGATTTTCTAAATCTTTGCCGTACTTACCTTTATTTAAATGCAACAGCATCCAGTTACATAAATCATCGACATTGGCATAGATTCCACCTGCCGCTCCATTAATCATCTCTTCAAAATTGGGAAGTACAATCAATTCCCCGTCAGCGCTATTGTGGGGTGAGGCTAAATTGCTTTTATCCTTTATCGCTTCTAAAGAAGGGTAGGAGTTATCCATGTTTAAAGGTTTCATGATGCGCGTTTTAATAAATTCTTCCCATGTCATGCCACTTTTTCTGGCAATGATTTCACCAGCGACTAAATACAGTAAATTATCGTAATCAAATTTTGTTCTAAAGGCGGATTGTGGCTTGAAATGTTGAAAGCTAGAGAGAAGATCATCGATCGTAAAATCGGATCCATCTGGAAAAAACATCAAGTCTCCAATACCAAGACCTAATCCACTGCGATGCGTTAGTAAATCTTGAATGTTGAAGTTTTCCGTCACATATGCATTATACATTTTGAATTCAGGTATGTGATCTACCACCTTATCTTGCCATGTTATTTTACCCTCCTCAACTAATAGTGCAAGTGCAGTAGTAGTAAATGCCTTACTATTTGATGCAATAGCAAATTGTGTGTGCTCATTAACTTTTTCCTTAGATGCAGCAGATTTTACCCCATATCCACTGTTGTGTATAATTGCACCATCTTTTACAATTGCAACAGCTACGCCTGCAACATTAAATTTACTTATTGCTTCTTCCACAAGTGCATCTAATTCTTGAGAAGTAATTTGAGCATAACTCGTGCTGTTCAGACAAAAAATAAAAAACAGCAATAGAATTAAGATTTGATTTAGTTTATTTTTCATTTGATTTATTTTAGTTGAACATTTTTTTATTTGCATCTAACTATTCACTAAAGCGATATAATATTTTAATGAGGTAAATATTACTGGTTTTGGAATTTATCTCCAGGTTTCCATAGGATGACCACTTGTATTCCAAATTACTCAATAGTTGTAAAAGTTTTAACAGTGCTTTCACTGTTAATTCCATTCTCACCAATACCAACAACCTTCCAGTAATATTGTGTATCCGGTTTCAAATCCTTAACTATTATCGAGGTTTTTATTTTAGATGGCAAAGGAGGCGATATGAATAACTTTGTACAACAAGAGAAAGATCCAAAAACCATTAGTAAACAAAAAAGAACAACAATTGATTTTTTATTTCTTATACAGATCCCACCAAGCAATAATGCTCCAAAAAACATTGAATAGAGATACGAGGGTTCCTGACCGGCAAGCTGTGAATTTATTACTTCAATAGGCTCACAGTTTGTAAATTCCGTACTTTCGGAACAAAAAACTTCATAGTTTTCAGCATCACCAAACCATTCAAAATAAACCTGGGAGAAGTCAATTACCTGTTCAGTTTTGGGCGACTTTAATCTAATTCCGTGAAATAATTCCGGCATTTTCAAATATTGATTACCCTTACTTAATTCTTCAGCCAGATTCAATCTTACAAATTCATTATAGTTGTGAAAACTATAAAAATATATTTCTCCGTTTTTAAGATCATATATATTTGAAAAAACTGTAGGCGTTATTCCTTCTTTATGAGCCGCATCAAGAGCTGAAGTAAACAGTTCAACAGATAATTCTTTATTATCGGTTAGCAAGCGGGTAATTGTTTTGTAACGATAGCAATTAAACCATCTTGGGTTTGTCTGATCGGATAAATAAAAGTTGGTCATTACCTGGTAGTCTCCCTGTTTCAGGACAAAAATCACATCTTTTTCACCAAATTCAATAACTACTGAATTTCCGTATTTATCTGCCCACATACTATGCCCCTGCCAGTGGGGTGAATAATACTTCTGATACATTTCTATCACTTCCTCAACAGAAGCACATTCTTCCAGAGCTTTTTCACATAATTCGCCTTTAACAGTCGGCTTATTAAAATAATTACGCACATCAGATCTTTGCGGGAGTGATGCTCCATCGTACCATAAACCCTGATCATTCATACCTCCAACATTTTGAAATCCTTCAGGTATTTGATAACCAATATAAACTCTTCCGTATTTACCATCCGAAGATGGTATAAACAAGATCCTTGTATTTGTATTATTCCAGTCTTTGTTTGTAGCCCCAAAGACCTTTTCACCATTTGAGGCACTAAATACCGAACAAGCTTTTGATGGGCTATTTGTCACAAAGATAATTTGTGATAATACTAACAGTGTTAATATATATTTCTTCATTTTATTTTCCTCCTTTATTGTTTTTTGAAAACTTATTCGATCGCATTAAAACCAGGGTTAAAATGAAAATCCGACCACTACAGAAATTGTTTGATTTTTAAGATCAATGTTTTTTTCGCTCTGATCAAAATTCAGAAATCCACGATTATAATTCACGCCAAATGATATTTTGTTAAACCTGATCCCTGCCCCAAGAATTAATCCCAGATCAATTTTTCTAAAATCTTCCGGAAATCCTTCCTCATTAAATACAAGAAGTTTAAAATCCAGGAAAGGACCTCCATGAAGATAGGGTCTCCATTTTTTTTCTGTTATGAAAGTCCATTTTGCCAAAATTGGTATCTCTATATAAGTGAAAATATTATGCAGATAAATATCTCCGACAGTATTAATTCTACACCCTTTTGTTGTAAACAGGAGTTCTGACTGCAGCGAAAACCGGTTACTGACTTCATAATTTATAAAGTAACCAAGTGTCAGGCCAGGTATGGATGCAATTCCTTTACCAGGAATATCTGTTCCGGTAAACTTTGAACTGTTAAATCCAAATTTGACACCCTTTAAAAAGAATCCTTCTGCATTTATTTCAGATGATGAAACAATACATAGAACAAGTGCTATAATTAATGTTTGTGCCCTCATATCTTGTCATTTTAATTCTTGTTATACTCACTCCAGCTTAATATATAAGCCGGCATGATATGTGCTAAATAGATAAAAGAAGCTATCAAAATCATATTCAATTTCAGATCCAGGAGATGATAGATAATCAGAACAGCTAAAATAAATATGGTAAACAGTGAATAGGATATTCTTACAGCATTTAACCTAAGACTTTTTTCGTTTTCATCTAATTTGTTAAAAGATATATGAATAAATTTCCATGCTCCGGATTTTGCAAATGACTGAATATATGATATTAACAATATCAAGAATGGTATTGCTTCATATACAAGTAACTGAGGATTCCAATTATTAAGTTTAACTAATTCAAAAAACAGAACAATTACAATTAAACTTGAAAGATTTAAAATAGTGCCAAATTTTTTCATTTTAAAAAATTTAAATAGTTATTAAATAATTGATTAACATTTTGGTTTATATAATTATTTTCAAATTTATAATTCGATTTTTTTTTAAGCTTTACAACTCTTCCAAAAGCCTGATTAACATGTAAGCCCGTTACTTCATTTTTTTCATTAAATTGAAATAAAATTGTACTTCTTTTACCTTCAGCGAAAAAACTGAATTTTGATTCCGGTTTAATTTCAGTCTGACTCCATTGATCTCCTTTTCTTGGAGGTCTTTCGTAATATAGTTTCCCTTCGCTTAAAGAAATCTTTCTTTTACCCGGACTTGTAACAAACTGATATACTCCTACATATTTGTTTAATTGCTCACCGGTTAATTGAATTGCTATTCTATCTTTGCTATCAACTTCATACCCCAGTATTATATCTGCAATTAAATTCCCTAATACATCTGAAGGCAGCTTAAAATATATATCCGAACGATTTTTTAATATTACTATATACAAATCCTCATCAGCAATATACATGGTGAAGCTTTGAAATCCATATACTCCCCCATCATGATAAAACCTGGTTTTATTTCGATATTTATCCATAAACCAACCTATTCCATAATTTGTTTGAGATCTATTATTTAACATATATGGAGTAAAACACTTTTTTAAATTATGGTCGCTAATAATTGTTCCGGACAGTAAAAATTTCTTCCATTTTGCCATATCATCCACACAACTAATAATATCACCGGCTCCATAAGTATGCGTCATGCTCATATATTCAGCAGTTTTAAGTATGTTATTTTCCTTCCGATATCCATTAACGAGTAGGGGTGTAACCAACTCGTCATCAGCAAAACAGGTATTTTCCATACCAATGGGTTTAAATATGTTTTCCTTAATAAATTTGTGGAATGGTTCTTTAGTGATATTATCGATAATTTTTGCCAATAATGTATAACCGGAATTAGAATATTTCCATTGATTCCCCGGTTTAAAATCAAGTGGTTTGTTTAAAATTATATCAACTAGTTCTTCCGGAGTGTAAGGATATTTGATTACTTTTCCCCCATTATTAAAACCGGTATAATTTTTAATTCCAGAAGTATGCGTTAACAAATGCTTTATTTTTACACCTTTATATTCTAATGAATAACCTGGGAAGAATTTTAATATTGAATCTTCGAGGGTAAGTCTTCCTTGTTCCTCCAACATTAAAATAGCCACTGCAGTAAATTGTTTAGAAACAGAACCCAGCTTAAAACACATATCCGGTTCCATTTTCACCTTAAGCTCAACGTTAGCTAATCCAAAAGCATTTCTATATAACGTCTCACCATCTTTTATAGCGATAACTGCTGTGCCGGGCATCTCAGATTCAAATACACTGCTTAGCTCTTTGTCAATTTTATATTTAATTGATGATTCTTTTAACTCAGAACATGAATAGAAAAATAAAATGCCAATTACTAATCCTGTCAGATTCAGATTTTTCATTTTTTTATAAATTTACAATTTCAGATCAAATTTACAGACAGGAATAAGCATAAACAATAGGGCAGTTTTCTCATTTTGAAAAATAGGAATGGTTTCCTATATAAACTCTGGTATGATAATTTATTTGATATTCAATTAATTCAGTAGTATTATTTTGGTTTAATAAGGGATATTCGCTAAAAGAAACACTTAAAGACAAACTGAATATTGGAATGATTAAATCACGGGTTATGGGGGGTTTTGTTGAATTAAAAATGTGGTTATATTTGACCATGAATTAATAAAATGCTGGAACACATTAAAATATTATCATACGTAATTTTATTAATAGGTATAGTTTGGCTAATTCTCTATATTAATAATACATATAAATTATTTCCATACAAATTTTTAAAATCGATTAGAACATATAATATATTAGTATTAATTTTAATGGCATTAAGATTTTCTTTTTTCTATGTCAAAGAAAATTTACTTCTATATGTTGAACCCGGCTTATCTCCCATTTATTTAAACGTATTAACATTTTCTATTTCCATAGTTACTCTGTTATTAGTTTATCTGATGTTAAACATTTTATTAAATTTTAATGATAAATCTTTTACAAAATCACAAAATATAAAGGCTTTTATAGCAGGGATCATTATTACTTCTATCTATATTTTCACTAGTTTCTTTCCTGAAAAGACTAACTTTTCATTTAGCTGGTTAGATAACATAATTAATAATGTATTTATTTTTAATATAATAGTTAATAATCTTGAGTTCATAATAATAATTAGCTTCTATTTCTTTTGGAGCAATAGAATTGAAGATAAGGATAGCAAGAGAATCAGTAAATCATTTGCATTATTTTACATTTTATGCAATAGCTTATCATTATTAGCTCTGGTATTTATTATGCAAATTAATATGCCACAATTGTTAAGATGGTCAATTCAGTTATTTATATTGTTCTTGTTTATTTTAACTCCCTTTTTATGGATAAAATTCGTATTTATTAAGTATGCTCAAACAATGTCCAGGTTGATGAATTCTAACGTTAGTTCACTATATACCAAATATAATATATCAGCACGTGAACAAGAGATCATTCAGTTTTTAATTAACGGTAAGGGAAATAATGAGATTAAAGAGGAATTATTTATTTCTTACCATACTGTTAAAAACCATCTCTCAAATATTTATAGAAAATTAAATGTAAAGAACAGGCATGAACTAGTCCATCTGTTTATGAAATCCAGGGACATTTAATCTTTTTGTTCTGATACTTTCTTCTTTTTCCCATTATACACTAAGACATGAGTAGATAGTTAATAAAAAATGTACTATTAACAGGACAGTAATTGTTCGATAATAATACAAAATTGCCTATCTTTATCGTATGGAAGAATGGAATAGTGGAATAATGGAATAATAAAAGCTAACCGCAGAGGTCGCAGAGAAGGCGCAAAGTTCGCAAAAGAAAATATTGAAGACAATATAATACATAATTGTACTTTGCGTTCTTGGCGCATCCTTAGCGTACTTAGCGGTTAAGTCTTTTTACGTTTTATCCTGAAGAAACATAATTTAGTATTATGCAAAAATATGAAGGAAAGATACTGCTGGTGGATGATGATCCCGGAATCCGGGGCAGTGCACAAATGTTCCTCAAACAAATATTTCCGGTAGTACGAACCGAATCATCTCCTGAGACAATCCCGAAAATATTGGAAAAAGAGGATTTTGATGTAATCCTTCTTGATATGAACTTTCAAAAAGGTAAGGTTGACGGACAGGAAGGACCTGGCTGGCTGGAGAGGATCCTGAAAATAGATCCCGGTGCTGTAGTTGTACTCATTACAGCGTATGAGGATATTGATCTGGCAATTCAGTCGATTAAGGCAGGGGCAGTAAATTTTATTGTAAAGCCCTGGGCAAATCAAAAATTGCTGACGACAATTTTATCAGGTATCCGGCTAAAGAAGGCAAGTGCTGAAGTTTTCAGGTTACAGGAAACCAGCAAGAAACTTTCCCGGGATATAGATAAAAATTACTCGATATTCATTGGCAATTCTTATCCGGTTAAGAAAGTTAAAGAGATGATAGCCAGGATATCGGAAACGGATTCGGATGTGTTAATACTGGGTAAAAACGGGACAGGTAAAGAGCTGGTTGCACGGGAAATCCATAGGAATTCTCCAAGGAAAAATAAGGTTTTCATAAATATTGACATGGGAGCCATTTCGGAATCTCTCTTTGAAAGTGAACTTTTCGGTCATACAAAGGGAGCATTCACAGATGCCCACCAGGATAAACCGGGAAGGTTTGAACTTGCTTCCGGTGGGACAATCTTTCTGGATGAGATCGGGAATCTCTCACTTCCGCTGCAGGCAAAACTGCTGAGTGTGCTTGAAAACCGTAGAATAACGAGGATTGGATCAGCTATCGAAATCCCGGTAGATATCCGGTTGATCTGTGCAACAAACCAGAATCTACATCAAATGGTTAATGAGAGAAGATTCAGAGAAGACCTTTTGTACAGGATAAATATGGTTGAGATACATGTTCCCTCCTTAAAGGAAAGGAAGGATGATATTCCATTGCTCATAAATCATTACCTGGAAGTCTTTAAACAAAAGTATCATAAACCCAGACTTAGAATTAGCCAGAATACCCTGGGTAAGTTAAAAAAATATCCGTGGCCGGGTAATGTCCGGGAATTAAAAAATGCAGTTGAAAGGGCAATAATACTCGGTAATTCCGGTCAGTTATCTCCTTCAAGTTTGTTTGTACCCGGTTATTCTG
>JADFUQ010000407.1 GCA_015222065.1 Bacteroidota bacterium | reverse complement strand
GGGGGATTCGAACCCCCGGTACCGTATTTGGTACGCCAGTTTAGCAAACTGGTGGATTAAGCCACTCTCCCACCTCTCCAGAATAAGTTTTATGTCTTAATTAATAAAATGAAATATGTAGAAGAACCTGTTTATTATTGATTGATTGACAATGAAGCAAATGAATAAAAATATCTAAACTTTACCTGCTTCTAAAGCACGACAAAAGTATTAAATACCTTAATAATAGCAAAAAATATTTATCGTATACTCAAAATACCTGCTTTGAAAAAAACAATTAAACTGTTCAACCATTTTACCCGTAATTCGTAGTTTGATTTAACCGGGATTAGTTGCAGTAGCAGCAGTAGTAACACTTATCCAACCGGGAAATTTTTTTTAATCATTATCATCTACCAGTTTACCTAATCCGGTAATTGTGGAACTTATGGCAGGATTTCCTTTATAATATACACTACCAACTCCTGTTATGGTTACATTTAATGTATTATTGACTCTTACCTGGCAATTTCCTACGCCTGTTGAGGTAATATGGCACACATCTACTTCAAGGTTATAGGCTCTTACGCTTCCAACTCCGGTTAGGATAATATACAGTTCGTCTTGCGAATCACCCGACAGTTCAAAATCTCCGACCCCTATCAGCTCTATTTTGTCAATTTCCGGAATGGTAATCTCGAAAACAATCCCCTTTGATTCTCTAATACTGGTATTATTCTGAATTCCTATCTCCAGTGTACCATTATTCGTCTCATACGTCATAACATCAATTATATTTTGCTGAGCTTTGAGAACTACTGACTGGGTATCTCCAACAGTAACATATATGTTCGCAACACCAGTGTTTTTGATGCTTTGGAAAGAAGAAAGATCCAACGTTTCTGTCACAACATCTCCAACGCCTGTAATATTATTGGTTGCGCCATTATCCTCTTTTTCGCAACCATTGAGGAGAACAATTATATAAAATGAAAGGATTAATTGTATTGATTTTTTCATAGTGTATAGTATAAATGCGTTTATAAAAAGATCCTTGACAAAATCAGAAATATGCTATGTAATGTTATTCAATGAAAATTTATAAATTAACAAATTACAAATATTTTGGTATTTAAGCAAAAAAAAGAGAGCATCCATTACAAACACTCCCTTTATCAATCAGTAATTCAGGAAATAATTAGTTTGTTACATCTTTCAGATATAATTAAACATATATAGAGCATTTGTCAATTTCCCAAACAAATTGACAATACAAAATAAAACTTAAAGAATTTGACAGATATTTCGGCAAGTGTCAAATATTGTGAATTTTTGACAAAAAGATAACAAAAATGTCAAATTCAATAATACTATACAACAAGCTTGAATACGGCAAAAAAATACCTGGGTCAAATGGAAGAATTAGGAATTATGATTCCAAAGAAAATC
The DNA here is from genome assembly GCA_015222065.1 of Bacteroidota bacterium. GTDB lineage: Bacteria > Bacteroidota > Bacteroidia > Bacteroidales > VadinHA17 > JADFUQ01. Next base: position 6,461 of record JADFUQ010000407.1, on the reverse strand, counting down.
GGAAAAGAGATAGTATATTTAAATATTGATTTATTTAACTTACTATCAGAAACTTGATGGGATAAACAACAATGTACTGGCTACAATCATAGGCAGCTGACTCTGGGATAACCGGAGCCGGATGACACTTTACGGTAAAAATCTTAGAAATGTATAGTAACCACGTTGTTTAAGTCGGTTTATTGTTACAGCAGTTTCCATAATAGGACTATAAATCACTCTCAAGCCCCCCAAACGAGAACGTGACCTTGCCTAGACTTCTCATTCGTTTAAACGATACTTTCCCATTTCTCCCTTAATCATGAAATAACCAATGCCTGTTTGCTAAAAAATTTTTTAGTAAAACAACTGCAATAGATGTAAAAAATATTAAGTTAGCTCTTTTCTCTCCACAGGATTTATTAGATTTGATCTGCCGGTTCAGTCTATTTATATTATGCACCGTAAAATCATACATATTGATATGGATGCTTTTTTTGCATCGATTGAGCAGAGGGATAATCCCGAACTGAGAGGGAAACCTGTAGCTGTTGGCGGAACAACAAACCGTGGTGTGGTTGCTGCTGCAAGCTATGAAGCCCGGAAATTCGGAGTGTACTCAGCTATGGCAATGAAAATAGCAATTCGTCAATGCCCGAATCTGCAAATCGTTAAACCCAGGTTTAGCATCTACAAGAAAGTATCAAATCAGATACAACAAATTTTCCTGGAATATACTGATCTTGTTGAACCTTTGTCTCTTGATGAAGCTTTTCTTGATGTTACAAAAAACAAAAAAGGTGCTGCTTCTGCCACTTTAATCGCAAAAGAGATAAAATCACAAATTAAGAACGAAACAGGTCTCACTGCCTCGGCAGGCATATCGGTCAACAAGTTCCTGGCAAAAATCGCATCAGATTATAATAAACCGGATGGCTTATACCTTATTCCGCCTGAAAAAGTAATAAAGTTTATTGAGGAACTTTATATTGATAAGTTTTTTGGTGTAGGTAAAGTTACTGCACGTAAAATGCATAAGCTGGGTATTCATAAAGGAAAGGATCTGAAGTCCCGTGATCAATCTGAACTTATCAGACTGTTCGGTAAACCAGGTATGTTTTATTATAATATCGTCAGAGGAAATGATGACAGAGTAGTCAATCCGGACAGGGTAAGAAAATCAATCGGGGCAGAACTGACTTTTGAAATAGATCTGTCAACCAGGTTTGCACTTATCGCTGAGTTATACAAGATCGAGAAAATCCTGATGGAAAGGATAGATAAAGCCGGGAAAACGGGCCGGACATTAACCCTGAAGGTGAAATATGCCGATTTTGAGCAGATTACACGAAGTAAAACTGTTCAGGAAAAAATCACTGAATTCAGTATGCTCCATAATTATTCAAAGGAACTGCTTCAGCAAATAGATATTTCTGAAAAAAAAGTAAGACTCCTGGGATTAACCGTCTCGAACCTGGAGGATGAAAACCAGGCATCTGGTTTGCAATTCACACTGGATTTCTGATCTACCTGCCAGATATTTTGTCAAGTTCCTTTTTCATCCAGCCGGGACGGTTTGTAGTTATCCCATCAATTCCGAACACGGAAAGTTTCGCAGCTTCCTCAGGATCATCAACTGTCCAGGTGTAAATTTCCATGTTGGCATCATGAACACTTTTTATAAACTCTTCAGAAATTCCTTTGTACCGGAAATTCAGTCCATCCAGATCAGCCTCCTTAGCCTTTTCTATCCATTTTGTATTGTATTCGCCAGTCAGATTGAAATGGAGCCAGTAAGCAGGAACTTCAGGCATGATCTTTTTTGCTCCTTCAACTACATCGAAATCGAAACTGATAATTACAAGCTGATCAATTTTTCCCGATTTTTTAAAGCTCTCTTTCAGGAATGGCAGGATCTCGGTTCCACACTTCACTTCAACAAATAATTTTTTCCCTTCAGGTATGGTCTCTATAACTTCACTTAAAAACGGTATTTTCTCCCCCTTGTAATCAGGACTTTTATACGAACCAACATCCAGCTTTCTCAAATCGGAAGCCATAGATTCCTTTACAATAAGCTTTTCTCCGGCAGTCCGTTTTGTGTCTTTATCATGAATAACCATTATTTTGTTATCCTTTGAAAGATATACATCAATCTCCACAGCATCTGAATTTTGTTCCCATCCAAGATTTATAGAAGCAAGAGTGTTTTCCGGAGCTTCAAATGAAGCTCCCCTGTGAGCAATAATTATCACATTCTGAGCAGTTACTATGTTCATAAAAAAAAGTGTAAAAACTAAAAAAAGAATAAATTTCCTCATTACATTAAATTTAAAGATCTACCATTATTCCAAAGGATCACACGTTACTTTTGGTTACTGGTTACTGAATCCTTTGCTCTCCGCTCTTTGCTCCTTGCTCTTAGCTTCTATCCACTTCCTTGCGTTAACAAAAGCTTCAATCCATGGCGTAACCTGGTCATCTTTACGATTGGCGGGATAATGTGCACACTGCCATGGCAGGAAAGCCCTCTCAAGATGCGGCATCATGACCAGATGTCTGCCATCGTCAGAACATATTGCTGCTGCTGCATAGTCCGAACCATTAGGATTACCCGGGTATTCCCGGTTAGTGAATTTAACAGGAATATGATATTTCGTTTCATCTTCAGGCAGGGAAAACTTACCTTCTCCGTGAGCTACCCAAACACCAAGCCGGTATCCTTCAAGTGATTCAAGCATAACTGAATGGTTCTTCCGGATATCCACATTCAGAAACGCTGATTCAAATTTGCCGGATTCATTAAATAACATTTTATTGAATTGTTCATGATTTGGATAGACAAGATCAAGTTCAACCATTAACTGGCAACCGTTACAAATACCCAGACTAAGTGTATCATCGCGGTTGTAAAAGTTTTCAAGTGCAATTTTCGCCTTTTCATTATACCTGAAAACTCCTGCCCATCCTTTGGCAGATCCGAGAACATCGGAATTTGAAAACCCGCCGACAAAAACTATCATATTTACATCTTCAAGATTCTCTCTGCCTGACACCAGGTCTGTCATGTGAATATCTTTAACATCCATACCTGCCAAATACATTGCATATGCCATTTCCCTGTCACCATTAACCCCCTTCTCCCTTATTATAGCAGTTTTTACACCCGTCTCTTTTCTGCGATCAGGACTGATACCATAAGTTTCAAACTTCCCGGTAAACTCTTTAAAATTATATGAAAGCTCATTTTTCTTATAATTATTAAACCTTTTCAAAGCCGCATCACTTATAGTTTGCTTTTTATCCAGCAAATATGAAGTCGTGAACCATGTATCCCTTAGCTCATCAATATCAAAATTATAGGTGTTTGCCCCATGCAATATGGTTAATTTCCTGTCTGAAGCCGGAGATCCGATTACATGATAAATAATTTCCTCATTACCGAGTATCTTTTTCACCCTCTCCACCTCTTTCACCTGGATAACAATTCCGGGGTTTTCACTAAACAGCAACCTTACAGGATCCTTTTCCCCAATTTCTGACAGATCGGCCTGTATCCCACCCTGCGTATTTGCAAAGGTCATTTCCAACAGGGTTGTAATCAGTCCACCTGACGAAATATCATGACCCGCAAGGATCAGATCATCCATAATCAGGTCCTGAATAATGTTAAAAGCTTTTTTGAAATAACCGGGATCCTTAACTACCGGCATCTCATCTCCTATTTTATTGATCATCTGGGCAAAACTGCTACCACCGGGTTTTTTCCTGTCTTTCGAGAGATCGATATAGAGAAGAGATGTTTGAGTGTCATTTACAATAACAGGTTCAACAACTCTGCGAATATCTTTCACATCTCCTGAAGCAGATATGATCACAGTACCGGGTGCATATACAACATCGTCTTTATACTTCTGTGTCATTGAAAGAGAATCTTTCCCGGTAGGAATATTGATGCCAAGTGAAACAGCAAAATCACTAGCTGCTTCTACAGCCCTGTATAGTCTTGCATCTTCACCGGGATTTTTGCTTGGCCACATCCAGTTTGCCGACAATGAAACACTTTTTATTCTGTCCTCAAGAGGTGCCCAAACAAGGTTAGTAAGTGCCTCGGCAATAGCGAGTACCGATCCCGCGGCAGAATCGATCATACCTGCCACCGGTGCATGTCCAATAGAAGTAGCAACCCCCTTTTTTCCTCTGTAATCTATTGCAGCCACTCCCAAATTGTTCAAAGGTAATTGCAATGGTCCTGCACATTGCTGTTTTGCGATTTTACCGGTAACCGACCTGTCAACTTTATTTGTAAGCCAATCTTTGCAGGCAACAGCTTCAATTTGCAACACCTGTTCGATATATTTCCCAGGCATCTCCGGGTCATATGAAAGCTTATCAAACTCAATTGATATCGTTGCATCGTCCAAAATTGTTTTCGGAGGTTTTCCAAACATATCTGTCAGCTCAAGATCGATAGGTCTTTTTTTGTTCACCGGATCTTCAAAAGTAAATCTATGATCACAAGTAACCTCACCAATAATATAGAAAGGAGCTCTTTCACGTTCGGCAATTTTTCTTAGCTGATCAATATCTTTTTTCTTCACAATCAGGCCCATTCTTTCCTGCGACTCATTTCCAACTATCTCCTTTGCCGACAAAGTCGGATCACCCACAGGAAGTTTATTAATATGTATAATTCCCCCTGTTTTCTCCACTAATTCCGACAAGCAATTAAGATGCCCACCGGCACCATGGTCATGTATTGAAACAATGGTATTGACTGAAGATTCTGCAAGCGCCCTGATTGCATTGAACACTCTTTTTTGCATCTCGGGATTAGCCCTTTGCACAGCATTCAGCTCAATAGCATTGTCATATTCACCTGTAGACACGGATGACACAGCCCCTCCTCCCATTCCAATCCGGTAATTATCGCCACCAAGAAGTACTATCAGGTCACCTTTTTCAGGAATATCTTTCGTGCTGTCATTAATATTCCCAAAACCAACACCACCTGCAAGCATTACCACTTTATCATAGCCCCATTTCTTATTATCCTCCTGATGTTCAAATGTTAACAAGCTACCACAAATTAAAGGTTGGCCGAACTTATTTCCGAAGTCACTTGCCCCATTGGATGCTTTGATCAGAATTTGTTCCGGTGTCTGGTACAACCATTTTCTTTCGGTGAATTTTTTCTCCCACTTCCGGTTTTTCTCAAGACGCGGATAGGCAGTCATATACACGGCTGTTCCTGCAAGAGGTATTGCAGCTTTCCCGCCTCCTATTCTGTCCCGTATTTCTCCCCCGGTGCCGGTAGATGCTCCGTTAACAGGTTCAACTGTTGTGGGAAAATTATGAGTTTCGGCTTTAAGTGACAGGACAGTTTTTATATCACGTATTTTGAAGAATGATGCTTCATCCTGTTTCTCCGGTGCAAATTGTTCAACAACAGGACCCTCTGTAAAAGAGCAGTTATCTACATAGGCAGAAACAACTTTGTTAGGATTTATCTTTGTGGTTCGTTTAATGAGTTGAAAAAGGGAAGATTCCATTTCCTTACCATCAATAAGAAACACACCGTTAAAGATCTTATGCCGGCAATGTTCTGAATTAACCTGGGAAAAGCCAAACACCTCACTGTCTGTTAATTTCCGTTTCAGTCTTTTACTTAAAGACTCAAGGTATTGTATCTCTTCATTATTCAGAGCTAACCCTTCTTTCCTGTTATATTTGGTAATATTCTCAATTTCAATTACAGGATCAGGTGATTTTTCAATAAAAAATAATTGCTGATCAAGATTTTTATATAATTCCTGCAACATAGGATCGAATGAGGGATTTTCTGATTCTGTTCTGAAAAATTCCTCTATCCGTTCAATCCCATCAACTCCCATATTTTGTGTAATTTCAACCGCATTGGTACTCCAGGGAGTTATCATTTCTTTCCTGGGTCCGATAAATGTCCCATTTACCCTGTTTCCTTCAAACAAATCAGCACCGTTAAATAACCATTGAATTTTCTTTTCCTGTTTCTCTGAAAGTTTAGTTCGCGATCCAACTGCTATAGTATTATTCCGAGAGGTTATAAAGAAGGTAATCATAGAATCCGGCATGTATTAGATTGATAATGCAACTGTTAGCCATCTCTTAACAAAATTACAAGGTGTAAAGATAATTAATTGATGAACAATAATGTAAAAGTTTATTTGTTGATTTGTTGATGAGTTTATTTGTATAGAAAGACAAAATAGTAGAATGAAATTAGAAATTTGAATCGCAAGTACTTAACTGTAACACTACGTTACAGCGTTATAGCAACCCTGACAAATGGTTATTTACACTTCATGCTTTCAAAGAGTTCACGCAAAGAGACATAAGAAGCGCAAAGAACGCAAAGAAAAAATATTATTTGAAAAAACTTTAATATTTAAATATCCTTAGCGAACTTTGCGATCCCTTTGCGATCTTTGCGTGAACTCTTT
>JADFUQ010000406.1 GCA_015222065.1 Bacteroidota bacterium | reverse complement strand
TCGACAATTAAATAAGTCAGGTAAAACCCAACTTCTGAAAATTGTTGTAAAGCTCCTAATATATCGCCTGTGTATCCTCCCACTTTTTTGTGTACATAATGCCGGAAATAAATAAAAATCAGGGCATAAGCAAAAATCAGGAATGGAATAATAAGAGGTGAAATGAAAACCAATGGCAACAAACCGAATATTATAGCTAAAATAAGGGTATTTATTGAGTTTTTTTGACCGACCGGTTTTGATTTAGCCGAATTATCATCCCTTATATATTGCGAGCTAAAAATCATTATAACAGGATTTACCCTGCTCATTGCATGTGCCGCTATCAATATGAGTGGGATCTGAGATGGCTTGAACTCACAAAGCAATATGAACTTTGTAAGGATTAGAAGAATTAACCCGATGGCTCCATAAGTACCAACCCGGCTGTCTTTCATGATGGCAAGAATCTGTTTTTTTTCATAACCGCCTCCAAAACCATCGCAAAAGTCAGAAAAAGCATCTTCATGGAATGCTCCGGTCAACAATATCATGCTTATCAAGCCTGCTAAAATGGCAATATGTAGTGGGAACAGTTGATATATTGTCCAAAAGGACAATGCCCCGGCACTACCTACTATAATCCCGATTAAAGGGAAATATCTTGTTGCCTTATTTAAATTCTCAGGTGAAAAACCTGTACTTTTGGGTACAGGTATTCGTGTGTAGAACATTATGGCTGTAAAGAATATTTTTAGTTCGTGTTTCAATTTTATTATTCTTTATTTGATACTCCTGCATCTTCAAAACTGGCCATTTCATTTAAAAATAAAACAGCCGATTTTATTAATGGATAGGTTACTGCAGCACCGGTTCCTTCACCTAATCGCATGTTTAAATCAACCAAAGCTTCAACCCCTAAATATTCAAGCATATATTTATGTCCTTTTTCTTGAGAAATATGACAAAATATACAATTATCGAGTATTGATTTGTCAATTTTATAAGCTGCCAGGAGAGCAGATGTTGTTGTAAAACCATCTACCAAGATAATCATACCATTATCTTTTGCTTGTTTCATGGCGCCACACATCATGGCAATTTCCAAACCTCCGTAAGCTGCCAGAATCTCAACAGGATCAGATACATTGTGCTGTGTAGATGCTTCTTTTAATATGGCAATCTTCTTTTTTAAGCCTTCATCGTCATGGCCGGTTCCCCTTCCTGTACATTCTTCAATTGGTTGTCCGGTATATTTATGTAAAAGCAGAGATGCTGCAGAAGTGTTGCCGATACCCATTTCGCCAAAACTGATAACGTTACAACCGGATTCAAATTCTGTATTTACAATATCCTTTCCCTTATTCATCGCTTGTTGGCATAATTCCACAGACATAGCCGGTTCTTTAAGGATGTTTTTTGTGCCTCTTGCAACTTTGGCATGGATTAAGTTTGATTCAGCATGAAAGTCAAAGTCAACACCGGCATCAACAACCTTTAAATTGATGTTGTTTTGACGGCAAAAAATATTTATAGCAGCTCCTCCGGCAAGAAAGTTCATAACCATCTGATAGGTTACTTCCTTAGGGTAAGGACTAACTCCTTCATCAGCCAGTCCATGGTCTCCGGCAAAAACTATATAGGTTGGATTTCGCAGCTCAGGCGAAAGTGTATTTTGAATTAATCCTATTTTTAAAGCAACTCTTTCCAGTTTACCTAATGAGCCAGGCGGTTTTGTTTTCAGGTCAATTTTTCTTTGTAATGCTTCTTTCATTAAATCATTTTTAATGTACCTGTTATTTTATTTTGATTGGAATACCAGATACAACTAAATAAGTGTGAGCAGAACACGATGCAATATGTTGATTCATAAATCCCTGCAAATCAGTAAATTTTCTTGCAATTTTATTCTCAGGATGGATGCTCAATCCAATTTCGTTGCTCACTGCAATAAGCTTAAAGTCTTGTTGGATAAAATTATCCCAGATTTTCTTTGCTTCTGCTAATGATTTGTCTAAGTTGTACTGGTTATCATGAAAAATATTAGTTAGCCAGAGCGTAATACAATCAAGCACAACGGTCTTTCCTCCAATAATTATTTTGTCAATATTCTTTTCTTCTTCAATCGTATGCCAATTATCACCCCTGTCATTTTGGTGGCGTTTAACTCTTTCTTTAAAATCATCGTCCCAAATACGAGCTGTTGCCAGGTAAACAGGATTAGTAGAGTTTTCTTCTGCCAATTTACAGGCAAAGCCGCTTTTTCCGGATCGCGTTCCACCTGTAATAAAGATAATTTCAGCCATTTGTTATTTATATCATTCGGCTCTCCTGCTGTAAGGCTTCAAGGGCTGTTAGGTACTTTTCACATAGTACAAATATTCCAAATATAATACTAATTTTCTTCATCATATTATTGTTGTAACTATTCAGTGTCTTAAGTTTTGAATGCCTAAAATGGCTAATCTCATTATACTTTGCATTTTTAAGTCGGCAATCTTCAGTCGGCAGTCGGCAATCTGAAGACCGGACAATTTAATGTCAGTCCATAAAGTCAAACATCCCGAAAACTTTCGGGCTCAAATATCAATTTTCAAATGACCGAAATAGCTTTTGAATATTGTAATTTATCTGAAATTTGGCGCTTTTCATTTGTGATTTTTTACATTTATTATTGTGTTATAATTGTTTGATTGTTATTTGCTTTTTTGCCGACTGTGGACTGCCGACTGATTACTTATTGTTTAGTTCAGTATAAAAAGGTATAAATAGTTTAATCTTCATTGCTAAATACCGGTTACCATAAACCTAAATAACCCAACCCCGAAGGGTTGAGCCATTTAGAACCAGGTATTTAAAAAGCTTTAGTCTGAAAATATTACTGTTCAATATTATAAAAGACAATATGCTTTGGACTGACACCTGTTTCTTCTTCATCTAATAAACTACCTGCAGAATTATAAATTTTCAATGAGCCGTTTTCGGTAGCACCTGGGGAAATGAGCACATAAATATTATCGTTCTCCGGATTTACACCAAACCCATTAAACTTTTCGCCGCTAATTAGTGCACTGCTGCTTAATGTTTGACTTGGTACATCAATTGAATAAATACTTGATGCCGTACCAGGCCATGCTTCTTTACCCAATGCATATACTGTTCTTTTATCGGAAGATATATGTATAAAACCATTACTTCCAATACTGCTAAAATTAACATTTGTCAATACCCTGTTATTTGTCGGGTCAATTTGTGTTAATCCAACTGAATCTAATCCAACCGGTACTGTATATGTACTAACCATTGATGCCCACAAATAACCATCATCATCAACAACAAAATGATAAGGAATAGCTAAAGTATTGATGTAAGAAATATCATTACTTGATAAATCTATTACTGCAATCTTTTTAGTGGTAGTTAATGCTGCATACAATTTATCACCAATAATAATAACACCTTCAGGTCCACCGGGTAAAGCAATTTTTGTAACTACTTTGGTTGATAAATCAATTTTAGCAATGTATGAATTTGCCATTACACTCCAGTCGTTAACATCCCCCCAGCATGATATATAGGCCATATTCCCATCGGCAACAAAATAACGTGGTTTGGTAATATCGGTTGAAATAGGGTTATCTGAAGCAACTAAGGTTTCAGCATCAACAATGTCAATCTTATCACCATTGTTCGACATAAAATAAGCAATATCGTCATGAATTGACATCGACTCGATATTTGATGTAAAGTCAACCGAGTTAGCTGCTTTGTAAGCATCATGAGTAATTGAGCTACTATCTGTATCATAAATACTTATTTCGCTTTTGCTACCGGAATAACTCCCATAATTAACAATATAAGCTACTTTTGAATATTCCTTCGACGGATCAACATCATCATCTTTTTTGCACGATACAAAAACTGTTGCAGTTACAGCAACAAAAAACATAAAATTTCTAATCTTTCTCATTGTGTTTGAATTTTAAATTGGTTATTGAATATTTAATACTAATTCTGTAATTTCTGCCCGGCATAGCGAAAAGCTCCTGATTTTGATAAGTTTTGTTTAATAAATTATTAACCTTAAAGTTTACTGATATGGTATTCTTTTTAAGTTGGAAGTTTTTACCAAGCGAAGTGTTTAAGAGAAAATATCCGTCTAAAGTCTTATAACTTTCAGTAAACCTTTCGCCGGTGTAAGATGCAGATGTTAATAAATGCCACTTCCTGTAATCAAGTGTGATAAAAGCATTTCCCAGGTGTTCAGGAGTGTATATTAATTGTTTTCCTGTTGAAGTACTTTGGTAATCGTAACTCTTTACTTCTATGGCTTTAGTTAAGCTGTAATTTATACCTGGATTTAATCTAAATCCTGAAATATAATGAATTGTTTCAAAACTGAGTTCAACACCTTTGTTTTGAACCTTTTTGATATTCTGTGGCCTCCATATATCAAGGTTAACCCATTGTATCCAGTTATCTACCTCCATAAGAAAACCTGTAAGCCCAATATTAAAGCTGTTTTTGTTACTGGTGAACTTATATTTGGTGTTAAATTCATAATTCATCCCTTTTTCAGGCAATATGTCAGGATTACCGTTCGGATACCAGTAACGGTCATTGAATGTTGGGATTTTATAACTGCCGGAAACAGAAAATTTACAGTTAAGAGTGTGGCTTAAAGAGTTTATAAGTAAATAATCAAGCCCCAGCGATGGCGAGAATTGACTTTTATAATCAGAAACTATTGACTCTCTCAAATTTAAAGCCATATTTAAATGAGTAATCAATTTCCTTTTATAAGAAGCAAAAATATCAACCCTGTTTTCTTCTATATTTCCTTCATAAGCATATACATCAGGCCTGATATGCATATAATTTACCCCTGTGTTTAAATCGCCATTTAAAAATTTCGTATTAAAATAGTTTACATTAAAAATGAAAGAGTTAGTTGATATTATTTGCTCTTGGTTTTTATCATACATCTGATAATCATAAACATATCCAAAGTCCGTTGTTAGTTTATGTTTCCCGGAGTAATATTTAAAACCTGATATTAATCGCAAATTTTTATTCTGAATTTCAGCAAAACTTCCCCCGTAATAGTTTGTTGACATATTGGGTTGTATCTGATGCCAGTTGTCTTCATACCATAATTTCAGATAGTAAAACATTTTATCAGAAATCTTCAAATACAACTCTTGCAGTAACCCATAATTAGAAAGTGCCGCGTTTTTTATTGTGTCTGTAACAAATTCATCTTTTTCAAAATTTTTTACGGCTGTGTTTAAAAATGGGAAATTATTTTCCTTTTTCTGGCGAAATAGTTTTACCGAATATTGAATATTTTTATTGCTATAGCCTAATTTTAATCCACTAAACCAGGAGCCGAAACTTGCAATATTCTGTTGCAGCCCCATATTAAAACCTTTATCCCATTCAGGACTATTACCCAGATGAATACTCCCCCCAATAGCATCGGTGCCATATAATGAACTGGAACTGCCATATTGAATCTTTACCTCATCAAATAAAAACATAGGAATATTTGAGAGGTTAGAATGTCCGAGAGTAAGAGAGTTAATATTTATGCCGCTAAAAAGAATTGCAGTGTGGTTTGGACTGGTCCCTCTAAACCGTATAGTTGATAATCCACCGGCATCTTGCTTAACATATATAGGTAAATAACGGGTTAATATTTCAGTTAAGCTTTCACCTGATACAGAATTGAGTCTGGCGGAATCAAGTGTTTCAATTTTACTGCCAACTAAATATTGATCTTTATTTGCGGTAACTTGTACTTCCTGTAAAGTTATGAGAGAATCTAACGATTGGCTCCAAACCATTACACTTAGGGAAAGTCCAAATACAAGAACAATGAATTTATTCTTTTGCATAATCAATCATGTTTATCCCGAACATATTTATTTTCTGGCAGGTCTTCTGGCTCACCTAACTTTTTTACACCTTCCCATCACAAAAATTCAGGACAGTGGCGAGGATAAAAAAAGCTTTTTTAAGGCTTACAGCTACGGGTATAGCTCCGGTTTTACACCGGATTCCCTTTTCATTCCGATTTAAATTTTAAATGCGGAAAACCAAAATC
>JADFUQ010000405.1 GCA_015222065.1 Bacteroidota bacterium | reverse complement strand
TAAATGTAAAAAATCACAAATGACAAGCACCAAATAACAACTTAACGAAGTGATCTCACGAACACCTTTAAAATTAATTATTTTGTGAGTAAATAAATCTCAAGTTTCAAAATTCAAAAAAAGAAAATAGAAAGAAGAAAAAACAATATATTTGGTAAATTCTGTTTTGATTTTTTTTTTGCTAATTGGATATTATTTGTTTTTTGTTATTTGCTATTTGTTATTTACCATTTGGTTCTTTAATTCAAGATTTGTTTGACTTTATAGACTGATATTAATAGTCCAGTCTTCAGATTGCTGACTGCCGACTGAAGATTGCCGACTTAAAAATGCAAAGTATAATGAGATTAGCCATTTTAGGCATTACAAACTTAAGACACTGAATAGTCACATTCTTAATTACAAATAACTAAAACTCTATATCATGCGTAAACTTTTGTTTTTATTTGCAATATCATTGTTTTTTCAATTTTCACTCAAAGGACAACCAGAAGTTCCTGTTGAAGAATGGACCGGGAAAACTATTTTATTCATCGGAGCACATCCTGATGATGATGCTATGTCACATGGGACAATGGCTATGTTACAGGACCATGGAAACCAGATTTATGTTGTTATTTTAACCTCAGGGAATGTGGGCACCCAGGATCCTAAAATTTCAACAACAGATCTTTCAAGAATTCGTAAAAAAGAGGAAATCGATGCGCTGGCAGAACTGGGAATCCCTGCTGATCATTATATAAATATGGGATATACCGATGGAATGCTGGAATTGCAGAACAAAGAAGAGATAATGACACGACTGGTCAGGCAGATAAGGAAATATAAACCAGATGTTTTAATTTCCTTTGATCCGGGAAAGGGAAAAATGCGGTGGCATAAGGCCGATCACAGATCATCTTGCTGGCTTGCTGCCGATGCATGCCGGGCAGCAATGTGGCCTTTGCTTTACGAGGGACAAATAATTCATGAGAACCTTGAAGCTCATGAAGTACGTGAATACCTGCTATTTGATGGTTTTCCTGAAGATTATAATACTGAAGTTGATATTACTCAATATCTGGATGTTAAAATAAACGCCATGTTAAAATATGTCAGCCAGTTTACTTCTTCAGGCTGGTCAAAATATGAAGGTCCTGAAATGTCTGCTGAAGAAGAAAAGCAATTCAGAGAAAGATTACTAAAGAGAGTAATCTATAAAAATGACAAAGTAATAGAACAGTTCAGATATTATTCAGGTTCACCTGAGGGGATTGGCAGATAAACGATAACCAATTCGTTTCCCTGAAACATTTTCTGATATAAATGATAATCATCAAATTATTTGAAAAACATTTTGTCAAAATAAAATAAAGGATTATACTGCATTCTTTTTATTTACAAAGTTTGTACTGAATGAATTTAATCACAAGAGTAATTACAATGATCCGCTCAGGCCTCTCAACGGATCATTATTACAATGTCATGAATCACGCTCTCAAGAGGGTCAATAATGATGACTACACTATGTTACATTATCCTCTTTACATAAATGAATCAGACACTTTCTTGCAGGCTCAGGAAAATCTTACTGACCACTGTATATCAGGGATCAACTCCCTGGAGAATAAAACCATCCTTGAAATTGGCTGCGGAAATGGAGTGCAGACAAAATACATACTTAACAAATACAAACCAAAAAGTATGACAGGCATTGACCTGAACAAGGAGAATATCAGGATTGCCAACCAGGAGAAAGACCGCAGAGGAATGAAAAATGTTCATTTTTTTGTTGATGATGCACAGCAATTATCGAAATTTAAAGAAAACTCAATTGATGTAATAATCAATATAGAAAGTGCATTTCATTATCCCGACAAACCTTTATTCCTGAAACAACTTTTTCGTGTCCTTAAACCCGGGGGCCATTTCCTTATTGCAGATATTCTAACTACGTATAAGAAAAAAAAGTGGTTGAAAAAAAACTGGAAGAAAAAAATGGTTTATCACCACTGGGATCAAAAGAAATATGAAAAAGAACTCGCCAATGCAAAACTAAAAACCACCCGGTTTGAAGATATTACACCAGGTGTAATACATGGTTTCGGAAATTATAGGATATGGCTAAAAGACATGAAAAAAGGAGGTTTTTTTGAAAACCGGTTTTATAAACTTTTCTACATAATCAATATCAGACTGAACATTTTTTTACTACGGACAAAGCGTCAGTATTGCATTTTCTCCGGGATAAAATAAGTTTCCTGCTCCCTGCCTGTTGTCTGAATTACACGGATGAATAACTTAGCCATTCCCGGTATCTTAATTATTGGTTTTGTACCTGAAAGGAATTACTTTTGAACATTTAAACCCATTTTAAATTTTAATTATGAAATCAATTCTTGTTTTATCCGGTTTGGCATTTTTGTTTCTTCAGTCCTGCATGATAGATATTTTTAATGAATCTATTTATGGAGAAGGCCCAGTTGAAACTAAAGAAAGAAATATTGGAGATTTTACCGGCATTAAGGTCAGTGCCGGAATTGATGTTTTTCTTACTCAGGGTGATAATACTCAAGTTGAAGTTGTTGCTGATGAAAACCTTCATAAAGTAATCAAAACAGAGATCAGGGGAAATGTTCTGCATGTTTACAGTGATATAAATATCAGAAGGGCTAACTCCAAGAAGGTATATGTAACTTGCAAAGAGATTGAAGAACTTGGTGTTTCCAGTGCCGGGGATTTAACCGGGCAGAATAAGATTGTAACTGATTTTCTGGACATTAGTCTTAGTAGTGCCGGGGATCTGGAAATTGAGGTTGACGCTAAACGGATCGAATGTTCCATAAGCAGTTCGGGGGATGCACGACTCTCAGGCTCTGCAGAAGAACTATATGCCAGATTAAGCAGTGCCGGCAACCTTAAAGCTTTTGAACTGATTACAAAAAAGTGCAAGGTAAGAGTTTCCAGTGCTGGTAATGCTAAAATTCATGTTACTGAAGAACTTGATGCTTCAGCCAGTAGTGCCGGCAATGTGTATTACATGGGTGATCCAAAGATAAAGAATATCAGTTCATCAAGCTCAGGTGGTGTTTATAAAAGATAGCCATTTCCTGATAATAATATCTTGTCTTTATATTTTAAAATCAGAGGGGCCTTTTAGTTCCGGCTAAAACAGCTTTGGATATTTTTTTTAATTATTATTCGGGATTTCTTTATTTTGTCTGAAAATACAGCGCTTTATGAAAAAAATGCCTGTTATTGGAGTGTTTGGAGGTGGGAGTTGGGCCACGGCTATTGTTAAGATATTACAGGAAAATCAGTACTATATTAACTGGTTCATGAGAAGTAAAAAAAATATTGAGTTCATCCGCAAAAACAAACATAATCCGCGTTACCTCCGGGCAGTTATGCTTGATCCGGAAAAACTGAGTATTTCCAATGACATTAATTATATCGCTAATGAATCTGATATTCTTATATTTGTCATACCGGCAGCGTTTTTAAAGGAAACCCTGGAAAAACTTAGTGAGGATATTTCGGAAAAAATAGTTGTTTCTGCTATTAAAGGAGTAATACCAGGGGATAATCTTTTAATATCAGATTTTTTCAACAGAAATTTTAATTTACCACTCAGTTCAATTGTAATTATATCAGGTCCGAGTCACGCCGAAGAGGTTGCAATGGAAAGATTATCATATCTCACATTTGCATCGACTGATATCAAAATAGCGAGGAACATTGCAGACATTTTTGAGATTCACTATATAAAAACAATTGTTTCAGGTGATATTTATGGAATTGAATATGCATCCGTTCTAAAGAATATTTTCGCTATTGCAGCAGGCATTTGCCATGGACTGGGCTATGGGGATAATTTTCAGGCTGTATTGGTATCAAACGCAATCCAGGAGATAAAACGTTTTGTTGATACAGTGCACCCAACAACCCGTGACATAAAAAGTTCAGTATATCTTGGAGATCTGATTGTAACGGCATATTCTCAATTTAGCCGCAATCGCACCTTTGGAAATATGATTGGAAAAGGTTATTCGGTAAAAGCAGCAATTCTTGAACTGAACATGGTAGCAGAAGGGTATTATGCAACAAAATGCATTCACCAGATAAATAAAAAACACTTTGTAAATATGCCTGTTACTGATGCTGTTTACAATATACTTTACGATAAGATCAGTCCGGCTATTGAAATAAAACTTTTAACCAAAAGTCTTGGCTGAAAAGTAATAAACAGTAATGCAGTGATGCAGTTGGAAGTGGGAAATGAGGAAATGAGAAGAGGAAGCGGAGTTTCAACCGGATTTTAAAGGGTGAAAAAGGATTTTGCGAGGAACGAAGTGACGAAGTAATCTCCCAAAAATAACCAGAATATCAAATAGATGAACTGCCATGAGCTTTACGAAAAGTCAGGAGAGATTGCTTCACTTCGTTCGCAAAATCCTGATACTTATTATGCTTTAATGGCATGAACAAATTTTAACCAAAAAATGAGTCATTAATAAATACTATACAACCATGAAGTCACTAAAACTAAATATCACACAGGCACTAAGTTTTTTGCCAGAAGATGAATTTAGCAAACAGATGGTCCCCGCCATGGAAAAACTAAAATCATTACATGAAAAAACCGGAGCGGGCAGCGGTTTCCTTGGTTGGTTAAATCTCTCCTCGGCTATCAATGATAAACAGACAAGTGAGATAATTGCAGTTGCTAACAAGTTGCGCAATGAGGTTGATGTTGTTGTGGTTATTGGCATCGGAGGTTCATATCTGGGGGCAAAAGCTGTAATCGAAGCTCTTAATCACAACTTTGATCAGTTACTTACAACCAGGAAAACGCCTCTTATCATGTTCGCGGGGCAAAATCTAAGCCAGGATTATCTTGCCGATTTGCTTGAAGTAATTGATGATAAAAACTATGGAATTGTTGTTATTTCCAAATCCGGGACAACTACTGAGCCGGCTCTGGCATTCAGAATGCTGAAGAATCACCTGGAATCAAAGATTGGTAAAAAACAGGCTGGCAAAAGGATCATAGCCATAACCGACGGAAAAAAAGGAGCACTAAAACAACTTGCAAATGAGGAAGGCTATAAAACATTTGTAATTCCTGATGATATCGGAGGAAGGTATTCAGTTCTTACACCTGTTGGTCTGCTTCCTGTTGCACTGGCGGGTATCTCTATTAACGATCTGATTGAGGGAGCACGATTCATGGAGAAAATCACAGGGCAGGATATTATACCTGAAAATAATCCGGCTGTTCAATATTCTATCATACGTAATTTGTTATACCAGCATGGCAGAAAAATCGAGATCCTCGTGAATTTTAATCCCAAACTTCATTTTCTTGCTGAATGGTGGAAACAATTGTATGGCGAAAGTGAAGGAAAAGAAGGCAAAGGCATCTACCCTTCAAGCGTTGATTTTACAACCGATCTCCATTCACTGGGACAATACATACAGGAAGGTGAAAGGATATTGTTTGAGACTGTGGTTTCTGTTACCCAACCCGATAAGCAATTAAATATCCCCCATGATAAAACTAATCTTGATAAGCTGAATTACCTTGCAGGCAAATCATTGGATGAAGTGAACAAGATGGCTGAGTTGGGAACTATACTTGCTCACGTTGACGGAGGAGTTCCAAACATACATATTGAAATACCTTCTCTGAACGAATTCTTTCTTGGACAACTTATCTACTTTTTTGAGAAAGCATGTGCTATAAGCGGATATCTGTTAGGAATAAATCCTTTTAATCAGCCTGGTGTGGAAGCTTACAAGAAAAATATGTTTGCTCTTCTGGGCAAACCCGGATTTGAAGAGGAATCCGTTAGAATCAGAAAGAACATAGTTTCACAAATTGATTAATCCGCCTGGCGGAGAGTAAATTCCGATACAAATAAAATACTTAAGTTCTCTTTTCAACTGACATTTAAATATTTTCTATCTTCGTTGCTCATTTTATTTTATTCATATGCCTATAAAACCAAGAAATAAAGGATATCTTTTTGCGTTAGGAGCATCATTTGCCCTGGCAAATTCATTTGTATTCAGCAAAGCTGCTTTACTGGAAATACAAATGCTCCAATTTGGTGTGTGCTGGTTCGGCATGGGATTAGTCTGGAACTCCATTTATATCATTTACCGTAAGAGAAAACTATCAACAATACGTGGGAAAGGTTTATGGGTAAATATTGTAATCGCAGTACTTGAAGCATTAGCTACAGGACTTTTCTATATTGCCATTGACAAGATGGAAAATCCTGCAATTGTCTCCTTTATAGGTAATATAGGGCCTATTTTTGTAACGATTCTTGGAATTACCCTTCTGAAAGAAAGATTTAACCGGATTGAAATAGCAGGAATACTTGTTACTCTTGGCGGCCTTTTTCTTATCAACTACAATCCATCTTTCACCTGGGAGAACTTGTTTCTTGAAGGGACTGTATATGTTGTCCTTGCATCATTTTTCTTTTCCATTGCAGCTATTATTGCCAGAAAATATAATAAATATATCGAAGGGTCAGAGTTATCATTTGTCCGCGTTTTACTGTTATTCGTTTCATTTGTAATTCTTTTTCTTTTCTCATCCGCTGATTTAGAAATCTCTTCCCGGGCATTAATTAACATGTCAATAGGTTCAATACTGGAAACACTTATTACAATTGTTCTTGCATACGAAGCTTTCAAGTACATTGAAGCAACAAGGAACTCCCTTGTACTCAGCACAAGAAGCTTGTTTGTATTATTAAGTGCTTATTTGTATTTTCATATTTTCCCCGATACTTTCCAGGTAATCGGAGGAATGCTTACTATTTTTGGAGTTGTAGCTATAACTACCGGAAAAATGCTTATGAAGAAAAAAGGAGCCAAAAAGATAGCCTAATAAAATTGAAGGTCATTAATTAACTCAAGCTACTAGTTGCTTTTAGTTGAGTAAGTTAAGTGGTTGAGTTAGTATTGAATACCCTCTTACTTACTCACCTACTCACCTACTCACCTCTCATCTATTTTTACAAGTTATACTTTTTTATAAATTCATCAATTACCTCTTCAAGATTGGGATTGCCAATTTCCTGGAGATCGTAATATACCCTTGTATTGGGTTTCTGAATATTAATAATCCTGTTCAGATCAATCGGTGTTCCTATAATCACCGAGTCACACTCAGTATTATTTATCGTTTCCTCAAGGTCTTTCAACTGTTGTTCACCATATCCCATTGCGGGCAAAAGAGTTCCAATATTCGGGTATATTTTAAAAGTCTCCGAAAGTTTTCCAACAGTAAACGGACGTGGATCAATTATCCCGGCAGCACTAAATTTCCTGGCTGCTACCATGCCGGCACCGATTTTCATTCCCCCATGAGTAAGAGTTGGGCCATCCTCAACCACAAGCACTTTTTTCCCTTTGATCACTGAAGGATCATCCACTTTAATTGGTGAAGCGGCATCAATAACTATTGCATCAGGGACTACTTTTTCAATGCTTTCCCTGACAGTTTGAATATCCTCAGGTGCAGCACTATCCATCTTGTTAATAACAACTACATCAGCCAAACGCAACGTAACTTCTCCCGGGTAATATTTCAACTCATGACCGGCACGATGCGGATCAGTTACTGTGATAGAAAGATCTGATTTATAAAATGAAAAATCATTATTACCTCCATCCCACAGAATAACATCACATCCGTTAGGATCCACCTCGGCTTCACGCAGAATTGCTTCATAATCCACACCGGCATAAATAACGTTTCCTCTGACAACATGTGGTTCATATTCTTCCATCTCTTCGACAGTACAATTATATTTTGCCAGGTCTTTAACATCAGCAAATCTCTGGACTTTTTGCGCAACAAGATCGCCATATGGCATCGGGTGTCTGATTGCAACCACTTTAAGTCCTTTTTCCATTAAAAGCTCTATAACTCTCCTTGATGTCTGACTTTTTCCACATCCGGTACGTACTGCACATACAGAAATTACCGGTTTTTTACTTTTAATCATTGTATCTCCCGGTCCGAGTAATATAAAATTAGCTCCTGCAGCATTAACAATTGCGCTTACCGACATTGCTTTTTGGTAAGTGACATCACTATATGAAAACACACAATCATCTACATTAAGATCAGTGATAAGTTTTATCAATTCCTCTTCACCGTAAATAGGAATACCACCCGGGTATAGGTTGCCGGCTAATTCAGCAGGATATTTCCTGCCCTCAATATCAGGTATCTGTGCAGCTGTAAAAGCAACAACATTATAATCCTCATTGCCACGAAAGCATATATTGAAATTATGAAAATCCCTTCCGGCAGCACCAATTATTATGATATTTTTCTTTGCCATTTTTCCTCCTTTTATTATGTTTTAGTATTAAATTTCTATTTAAAAAAAAAGTAAAACAAAGGTAATCTATTGCATTTACAAATATCAGATTGAGACATATGTTAAAAATCATGAATTGGGCTTCTTTACATAATTATCACATAGTCAGTTTTTTTCTGCAAAAAAAAATCATTTTGGAGCAACCTTTTCGCCATTTTGCTCATCCTATTAATAGGAAACAATAAAAGTATGAACTTTCTAGCACACGTATTCCTTTCAGGAAATTCTGATGAAATCAGTATCGGGAATTTTATTGGAGATTATATCAAAGGGAGCAACTATAACAACTATCCTGACCTGATAAGAAAAGGTATTCTTCTTCACCGGAGTATTGACGATTTCACCGATCATCATCTTATTGTTCACCATAGTAAGGCAATTTTATACCCAAAATACCGCAGATATTCCGGTGTTATCGTAGATATTTTCTATGACCATTTTCTAACCCTTGAATGGGAAAATTTCTCACTGCAACCACTATCAGATTTTATCTCTCAATTTTATAACAATCTTTTCATTCATTATGCTTTCTTACCTAAGGAAATAAAAGATTTCCTCCCAACATGTTTGAATGAAAACTGGATTAACACATACGGCACTATTAACGGGATAAAAAGAACCTTTAAAAAAATGAGTAGCAGAACATCGTTACCCAAAAAATCGTGGCAGTATGTAAGGGAATTGAAAAAAAATTATTCAGCTTTCCGGGAAGATTTTGTGGAATTTTTTCCTCTTCTGATCAACTTTGTTGAAGAAAAACATAATATTAGTTTAGAATATCCACAAAGTATTCATTTCAAGGAATCAGGTTAAACCAGGAACATTCGCCAATAAATATAAACGAGTACTAATCAGTCTTCAGTCGGCAGTCTTCAGTCGGCAGTCACCAATCGGCAGTCTTCAGTCGGCAGTCAGCAATCGGCAGTCAGCAAAAAAACTCGTAACTCGTAACCCGAAACACGTAACAATTTAATCATTCAATCATTCATTCATTTTATTACTAAATTCGCTAAATCAGATACTCCAGCCTGCTAATATCAAGCCGTAGAAATACAAACAACAAAATAGTAAATGTCCAAAGGGAAGAGCCTCCATAGCTCATAAAAGGCAGTGGAATTCCAATAACCGGTAATAATCCAATAGTCATTCCTATGTTAACAACAAAATGAAACAGGAGAATAGCAAAAACAGAATACCCAAATATCCTGCAAAACCCGGATCTCTGTCTTTCAGCAAGGACAAGAATCCTTAAAAGAAGAATTGTAAACAATATTATTATTAAACTGGTTCCCAGAAAACCCCATTCTTCACCTACGGTACAAAAAATAAAATCGGTGCTTTGTTCAGGGACAAATTCAAATTTCGTTTGCGTTCCTTTCAAAAAACCCTTGCCGGAAAAACCACCCGAACCAATAGCAATAATCGATTGATTAACATTATAACCACTACCATAGGGATCAGAGTCCATACCAAGAAGTATATTTATTCTTTTCTGCTGATAAGGTTTTAATATATTATCAAAGGCATAGTTAACTGTAAATGTAAAAATAATACTCCCAAGCATTAACATGTATATCAATACAGCTTTACGGATTCTATAAAAATAAATAAAGAAACTATATATAAATCCTGAAATAATTAAAGAAAGAATAAGAATAAAATAAACTGACAATCCTAAACCGGCAAATTCTTTAAGTCCGAAAAAAGTTCCTGACAGACCAATATATATCAATGCTGCTATCAGGAATCTCTTTATATTCCTGTCAATAATTAAGAAAACCAGGTATCCAACTACCATAAGGGCAATTATTATGACCATTTTATCAATAATCAAAGTCAGTACAAACAGTATCATCATCAAAATGCCAATAAGTAAAATACCTCCTGATAATCCTTCACGGTAAAGAACAAGTATAAAAGCGAAATATACAAGTGCCGACCCTGTATCTGGTTGAACATAAATAAATATTGCAGGGATAAGTATAATAACTATTACATTAAAAACGTTTTTTGAATTTTTAATATTGAAACTCTTTGAACTTACATACCTTGCCAGTGCCATTGCTGTCCCGACCTTAGCAAACTCCGCAGGCTGTAACCTGAGGGGGCCAAATTCAAACCATGATTTTGCACCATGGATCTCTTTTCCTATTAACAGAACAACAATCAGTAACAGTATTACAATAGCATAAATAACATATGCAAATGATGAATAGAAGCGACTATCGGTAACAACAACTAATAAGGCAATTACCAACGCACCAAAAATAAGGATCATCTGTTTGCCATACCGTTGTGACAAATCAAAAATTTTATCATGCTCTTCATTGTAAACTGCTGAGTAAATACTGACCCATCCCAGAACTACAATCAGAAGATACAGGACGATTGTTATCCAATCAATCTCAGACCATTTGTTAATTCTCCTTTTCACTATGAATCAAGTCTGTTTCAAGAATATAATTTTCAAGCCATTGCCGTATAATTTTCCTTTTCAGATATTTCTCAACCATTAAACTGGCTATAGGAGCCGCATAAGTTGCTCCAAATCCGCCATTCTCAACGTAAACCGATAGTGCAATTTTCGGGTTATCCTTCGGAGCAAATGCAACAAATATTGAATGATCTTCCCCATGCGGGTTTTCAGCTGTTCCTGTTTTTCCGCATACAGTTATATCATTTATCCTGGCAATGCGCGCTGTGCTACCACTACCCGGAGGACCGTTAACTGCCATATCCATTCCATTAATTATTATTGGAAAATAAACTGAATCAATAGTTGTTATATGTTTACTATAAAATCGTTCATCAATTACTGTTTCTCCCCCTATTCCCTTAACAATATGAGGCGCAAAGTAATAACCATGATTGGCTATTGTTGCTGTCATGTTTGCCATTTGCAGTGGTGTTATACCCAATTCTCCCTGGCCTATTGCAAGTGACAAAACCGTAAGGGAACTCCACCCGGTTTTTCCATAATACCGATCGTAATAAGAGGTCATTGGCACAAATCCTTTCACCTTATAACTAAAATCGCTTTCAAGTTTTTGACCGAACCCAAAAGATAAAACATGATCTCTCCATGAATTATACCCTTCTCTTACAGAAGGATAAACAGGATTATCAAGTATCCTCCTGAAAACATTGCAGAAATAAGCATTGCAGGAATTTTGAATCGCTTCAGGCAAATTCAGCGGAGTTTCATGGTAATGACAACTTACATGCTTACTCCCCGAATTATAACCTCCGTAACAGTAAAATTCCGTTTGTCTGAAAATCACTTTTTCCTGCAAGCCTATCAATCCGTTTACCAGTTTAAAAGTTGAACCGGGAGGATACGTTGCCATCAGCGGGCGGTTAAATAATGGTTCAAGTGTATCGCTACTAAGTGTTTTAAAAACCTTTGAACGACCGCGACCCAATAAACTCGACGGATCATATGTTGGTGATGAAACTAAAGCAAGAATTTCTCCTGTTGAGGGTTCAATTGCCACTATACTACCAATTTTATTCACCATAAGTTTTTCACCATATTCCTGAAGATCAATATCAAGAGTTGAAATAATATTTGTCCCAACAATTGCAGATCTGTCTTTTTTCCCATCCTGGTATGAACCTTTTATCCTGTTATGAACATCTACCATATATACATTAACACCTTTTTCACCTCTTAATACCTCCTCATATGCTTTTTCAATACCACTTATACCAATATAATCACCCATTTTATAAAAAGGGTTGTTCTCAATTGTATATTCATCTACCTCCCCGACATATCCTAATGCATGCCCTGCAACATTTTTATTATATTTTCTAATGGGCCGGGGTTGCACAAAAAAACCAGGGAACTGGTATAGTTTTTCCTGCAGCACTGCATAGGTTTCAGAAGAAACCTGCTTAAGAAAGGGAGATGAGGTATAATAAGAATACTCCTTTGCATTTTGCAACCTTTTATCAACATCTTTATGAGTAATTTCAAGAATATCACAAAAAACCGATGTGTCAAATTCTTCAACAAGATTTGGGGAAACCATAAGATCATAAACAGCTTCATTATAAACCAAAAGTTTCCCTGTACGGTCGTAAATCAAACCACGGGCAGGATACCGGATAATATACCTCAGAACATTGCGATTGGCTGTTGACCGGTATGATTTATCGAGCACCTGAAGACTTAACAGTTTACCGATAAAAATAAAAACAACCAGGAACAGCAAAGCGCCAAAAACATATTTCCGGTTCTCATAAATATTTTTCACAATGATAGATTAAATAGAGTCTGTCTATAAAGTCCGAAAGTTTATATAAATAGTCAAAATCACAAATGACAAGCACTAAATTACAAGTAAATTACAAATGACAAGCACCAAATATCAAATAAATATCAAATCCCAATGTTCAAAAAAAAGAAAAGGGTAAAGACAATATAAAGGTTAATCCTGTTTTGAGTTTTTGTTATTTATTATTTGGAATTTATTTGTCATTTGTTATTTGATTATTGATTTTTGGATTTTATTTGTTTTTTGTTTTTTGTTTTTTGGTGCTTCATTTACGAGAATGCTTGACTTTATGGACAAGTACTAAATAAATACTATTTCTGTTTCCGGTATATAATAAACTGGCTTAAGACTATCAGAAAAACTGAAAACAGGGTACTTAACAAAACCCTTAGCATGGTATGGAAAAAAAATGTCATTCTGAATGCTTCAACATAAAACAGAAATGTATGATGAAGAAATACCAGAACCAGGGAATATTTAAGAAACCAGGTAAACCCGTAATAATAAAGCCTCGGATAGGAACCCGATTTATATTCATCATGTGGCCTAAGTATTTTTAAAACATAAGGTCGTAAAAATGCCATAAATACAGTAGCTGATGTATGCATTCCCGGAGTATTTACAAAAAGGTCAATGGATATCCCGATGACGAATCCTGAAATTAGCAAAAGCCAACGAGGTGTTTCAAATGGAAGCAGAAGAATGAAAAGCACATACATATAAGGATTAATATAACCGCATACCTGGATATTATTCAACACTAAAACCTGGAAAAGTACCAGGACAAACATCCGGAAAATATTTCTTGATACAGGGTTAATCATTGCTCAACTCCTCCAGTTCTATTTGTTCTTCACGTTGCAAGTTGCTTATCACTTCAATATAAACCAGACTTTTAAAATCAATTGACAGATCAACCTCAATCTCATAAAAATTCCCCCCTTTTACTTCAGAAGTACACACTGTTCCGATAATAATCCCTTCAGGAAAGATAGAAGAATAACCACTTGTAACTACCGTATCTCCTTTATTAACGTCAATATGATAAGGGATTTCGTCTAATTTAACCTTCCTGTAATCCTTCCCATCCCAGTGCAATGACCCGAAATAATTATTTTTTGCAAGTTTAGCACTGACTCTAAAATCCAAATTAAGTAATGATATCACTGTAGAAAACTGCTTTGACACACTCACTACAATCCCGATCACGCCATCCCGGGAAACAACACCCATTTCCGGTCGAATTCCAACATTACTACCCTTATTCAGAGTTAAAAAATTATGCTGCTTATTTACTGTTTGATTAATCACCTTCGCCGATGTATAGAAATAATGTTGGTGATGTAAAGAATCAGATTCACCAAAAAAGAATATTTCATCAGACCTGTAAGTTCGCTCAAGGATATTTTTCAATTTGGTATTCTCTTCAGCAAGTCTGTAATTGATCTTTTTCAGGGTAAGATATGCAGTTGTATTATTAATTTTTTTATATACCCTCCCTGTAATATTGTGTGTGATATTCAGGAATCGGGCTTTTTGGAAATCATTTTGATTAAGCAGCAAGAAAATAGAGATCACTTCAAGAATCACAAAAAGAATCTGGAAATGATATGCAATAATTATCCTTAGTAAATTCCTCATTCACCACCTTATTTAACTAATTCTGCTTATCTCATAAGGAATGTAAATCTATCAACATTCTTCAAAGCAATGCCCGTACCCCTGGCAACTGCGTGCATTGGGTTCTCAGCCATCTGGAAAGGAATACCTATTTTATCATATAATCGTTTGGTAAACCCCCTGAGCAGAGCTCCTCCGCCGGCAATGTAAATACCTTTATCCACTATATCCGCGTATAGTTCAGGTGGCGTTTGTTCAAGAACACCCAGAATGGCTGTTTCGATCTTTGAAATGGATTTATCAAGACAGTGAGCTATTTCCTGATATGAGACCGGGATCTCAATCGGCATAGCTGTCATTAAATTAGGACCACGGACAACAAAATCAGCAGGTGGTTCCTCGATATCAGGAAGAGCCGATCCAACGTTTATTTTAATTTTTTCAGCCATTCTTTCACCAATTTTTATATTGTGCTGGTGTCTCATATATGATTGAATATCGTTGGTAAAGACATCACCGGCAATCCTTATTGATTTGTTGCATACTATACCTCCCAAAGCAATCACGGCAATTTCTGTCGTACCACCCCCTACATCAATCACCATACTTCCAACAGGTTCTTCCACATCAATACCAATACCTATTGCTGCTGCCATAGGTTCGTATATCATAAAAACATCCCTTCCACCGGCATGTTCTGAAGAATCCCTGACAGCTCGCACCTCCACTTCAGT
>JADFUQ010000404.1 GCA_015222065.1 Bacteroidota bacterium | reverse complement strand
TTTATTGAAAACCAGAATGAAAAGCTAATATTTAAGAGCGGTGGAGGAATTACCATGATGAGTGACCTTGACTCTGAATACCGGGAACTGATAAAGAAAATTTATGTGCCTGTTACTTGAAACAATAAAAACCGTTGAACGCAACCTGATAAACCTGGAGTATCATCAGAAAAGGGTTGACAGGTCAATACGGAATCTTTTCAACCAGAATGCCAGCATAAACCTCGCTGAAGAGATTAAAGTACCGGATTATTTGGGGAAAGGTTTATTTAAATGCAGGATGATATACGACCTGGAAATTAAGAAAGTGGAATTCCTCCCTTACAAACCACCGGAAATAATAACACTAAAACTTGTACCTTGTAATGATCTTGACTATTCATATAAATTTGAAAACCGTCAGGTAATAACAAAATTGCTTGAATTAAAAGGTCGGTGCGATGATATACTTATTCTAAAAAATGATCTGATAACTGACACTTCATTCTGTAACATTATTTTTAGCGACGGCAACAATTGGATTACACCCTCAAAACCTTTGCTTAAAGGGACTCAAAGAGAATATCTGCTCGAAAAAGGCATGGTCTCTGAAGCTAGTATAAAGGCCAGTGATATATACAACTTTAATTCCTTCAAACTAATAAATGCAATGATTGATTTTGAAACAAGTCAAACCCTTCCGCTAACGAATATTCTCCGTTGAAATATACTTTACCTTTTTACTACTTTTTGCCTTTTGCCAATTGTTTGCCAACTGCTTTTTTGCCTTTTGCCAACTATTACCAACCAAAGACTACCAATGATTATTAATAGCTTATATTACTGGTGAAGGTCCCTGTCAAGTTATTGTTAAAGTTCCGGAAAGTTAATAATGTCATTCACAATATAGGCTTTGGGAAATTTTCTTACAATTTTCTTATGCCAGATAAAGGCTTCATTTCTTGTTCTGAAATCTCCTACCCTAACTTTATAGAATGGCGTTTGGTAAAGAATATGTGCTTTTTGTGTCGGGAATAATGAAATACAACTTGCTTTTGCTTCATTTGCTTCTTTCCTTGCCTGTCGTCCCGATCCAAAATATACCTGGATCCTGTACCCCCTTAAGCCATCCATCTTTGCTTTTGATTGTATATGTCTGTATATCAGAGTGTCCAGTCTGGGATCATTTATTATAGTGACAACTACGGTATCCCGACCGGTAAAATAATCTTTTACGACATTGTACCTGTTTTTATTTCCTTTCAAACCCTGGGCATCTGTCACCACACCCAAAAAAGCAAAGAAAATTGTAAGAAGCATGATTTTATTCATCTGTTTATAATTGATTTTTAATTGTCAGATGTAGCTCGCATAACAAAAAATAATCATCCATGTGTGTGTCAAAATGGTTTTATTTTTGTCATGCTCGGTTCATGCCATAAAAATAATCAAGATGGGTTAATACTCAAAACAGGAATAGGTGAATGATTAACCATCTGCTGGGCAGATGAACTAATACTCTGGTTACCCGGGGTTCCCCTGTCAAGCTTAGTGATTGCAATCAAATCTGCATTAATATGATATCCATAAGCAATTACTATATCTACAATATTACTACCTTTCTTTGTTTCTCTTATTGCTTTAATACCTTGTTTATCAATGTATTCATATGCCTGATCGCCATATTTCTTTAGTCTGTAGATTATATCCTTGCTATCAGAGGTTCTGACATCAAGCACATGAACTTCTGCTTTAAACTTTTCGGCTAATTCAGCAACCACGGGTACTTTTTGTCTGGTATTTTTGTATATATCGATAGGTAGAATGATCTTTGTGATATTAGTTTTCTTAAAACCATGACGTATAGTTAAAACAGGGCATGAGGCTTTTGACACAACGCGGTACGAGTTACTTCCTACCCACAACTCTTCAAATCCTGAAACTCCATGGGTTCCCATCACTATCAACCCGGCATCTATTTTCTCAGCTTCATTAATCACATTTTTATATATTTTTCCGGTTGTAATAACATAATCGAAAGTACCTTTGCCCTTATATTGCTCCTTGAAATGATCCAGAATCTCTTTACAAAATTCATCGACCGTTTTTGAATAGCTATTTTCTGATCCTTTCAGAATAAAAGGCTGGTCATAACTTTTTGATTTTCTAACATGTAGAATCCTCAAATCGCCACCAATTTTATTAATTATTTTGATAGCGCGCTCCAGTGCATGCATTGAGCCCTTTGAAAAATCTACCGGGACAAGAATGTTTTTCATTTCCTGTAAATTTTGAGGTTGATATTCAATCAAATATAATAATTTTTATATATCCAAACTGTTATAACTGTAAAAAAATCAAACATCGACCAGTTTCATCTTAATTACAAATTGTATTTGAAGATTTTGATCTCTTTTAAATTAATATAACTGAATCTTTTCCTGCTCATTAATAGGGAATTTTTTTCTCATCAATCCGCTATTAATTTTTGCCATCCCTTTAAGCTCAACATCAATATATCTATGTAAAAACAGGTCCGTCAAAGCAAATACACTGAAGGATAAACTCTTTAATTCAGCACCAAGAGGGAAAGTATAAACCTGACTGGATCGTTTGGGAATATTAACCTTTTCAGTACTCTTAATTTTACCAATATATATCCCATTTAATAATACATCTAAATCCAGAGCGCTCAATGTAAAACTTTGCCTGTTCGGATTATCTATGTTAACCATGACCTTAAAACTGATCTGCTTACCTGATAAACCATTTATCTCTATTCCTGTAGCCGGTCCAATACGCACCTCTTCAACAGGCGAACAGGACACAAAAAAAAGAAATACAAAAAGAGATATAGCAAAAATTT
>JADFUQ010000403.1 GCA_015222065.1 Bacteroidota bacterium | reverse complement strand
GTGCAAGGTTCATCCTGAAGATGGACTTCCCTGTATTGGTAGGTCCGGCAAGCACTGCATGAAAACCGATGGGTAACCAGGGATTAACCAGATATTTCTGATCCGGCCACTTTGTTTTAGCTAGGTCATATGCTGACTTCATATTTTCTACCTGGACCCAAACATAAAACGAGCTTCAGAGAGACGAGTTAAACCCCTATCCAGAAGATCAAACGCATCACTTAAAGGCTTAGACTGATTATCCATTAATATCTCATCCAGTATCGCCAGTGTTTTATCCATAGAACAAATTACTTTGTCTAACCTATCGACTGATTCCACTATACATACTCTCGTTTTACTGATCTTGTCCTGTAGGTAAAACACTTTAACGGTATATTCATTTCACCCCCTTTTTACCCAAGATAGCAGTACAACGGACAACCAGTGTATATTCATGAACTGAAACAGAAACATAATTTCCAACAATGCCGATCAAAATACCTGTAACCACCTTGTCATTAAGATTTTTCTCTGCTACCACTGTTACCTCATCATCTAAATAAAAAACACTTCCATCCTCTGTTACAACCTCTTCACGATTTTCTGCATTCATAGGTATGTATCTCATTTCCACTCATAAAGGTAAACCAATTTCCTTTTTTTGTTTTTAATCTCAACTATAGAATCTGGTAATAGTTGCGATAACTTTTTTTTACCACTTGCCCCATATTTAGCAAATGCTGTTCTACTGTGCATCTTTATTCCATCAATAATTATATCCCTACTCCCCCCTCCTCTCTCTTCTCCGAGTAGAGTAAAGTTGCTTGCTTTGTAAACAATTCCCTGGTGTCCAAAACTAGGATCAGCAAGCGAAATAATCCTTTTTATACCATCACGCTTGAGTGTTCTGAGTGTATTTCCGATAAAAAAGCTTTCGGTATTTTTTGGAGTATCGTCTATACAACACAGTCGTCTAAGTTCTAGATCTGCTCGGTAGCAGTTTTTTTGATTTTTCATTGCCGGTTCTCCGTAACATATTATACCAATTAACTCTATGTTACGGAATAATCCAAAATAATATTTTCCTGCCGGACAAGTTCCGATATAGTGCCACTTACTACAAAAAGCTTTGCATGTTTTTAACGAAACCCTCTTAACCTTAAAGCTTTTTACTTTACCCATTAATCAGTATCCCATGTGTTAATACATGGTTATGAACATCTATCTCGCTTTCCTCATCTTCATATATAACATAATAGTATGACATAATTATCCTCATTGGTGGTGGAGCTGGGGGGAATCGAACCCCCGTGTATGGGCCAGAAATATTATTATTCCGTTTTAATGTATCCTTACAGCCAGGCAGGATACAACCCTTATCGAAACCAATTCAGCCCCATATTAGCAAAACTTAATCTTCCCCTCTTTACCGTAGATTCCGTCACAAATATCAGCCTCATCTGGTAAAAACGTAAATCCGCTATAGATCCCTATATCCATTAAAAGAAAGTCAAATGTTCCTGCTGCGTCTATCCGGGTCCTGGACTCCAGACACTCATTCGCCAAGTAATCATTCATAGCTTCTTTCAACTCTGTAATTTCAACTGTTTTTCTCATTATTTTTCTCCCCTGCTTTAAAAATAATTACTCAATCAAGTCCTGTCAAGAATTTAACCAATTTATTTTTTTGCCTTCAGGCAGGTGACCGTCATAAGCCCATATCCAGGCCAGGTCCAGGGAATCCTGAAAGTTTTCAATGGCCTTTTGAGCTACAAGAAAAAGAAATGTAGGTAACTTGATTGCGTGTAGAGATTCAATGAAAGCAACAAAGTCCGCTCCGATCTCCCTGTATAGAGTAAACCCGGCCATACGCTGTTTATCGGTAAGAAACTCATCATGCAAGATAAGCTTTGCTTCACGTTCCATGCGTTTAAGCAACACAGCCTTCACAACATCCAAAGCCAAAAATAATTCTTTATTCATGATGTTCTCCTGCAACCCAGATGTACCTCAACCCAGACCTGATTCTCATAATCATAGCCAGTAAAAGTACGATCCTTAACAGCTCCGCAAATACCATACCTGAGGAGCTTTTCATCCATCTCATCTTTCGTTAATGTTCCCTCACAGTATCTTATAACAACTTCACCTAATTTATTCATGGCATTTCCCTCAGCTCGCGTTTATCTTTTGGAGTCGGATACATTCCTCGAACTCCGCAAGTATTTCCTTCAACCGATATACACCTGCATTAAGATAGTTTGACGCTTCAAATTCGCCATTACGACAGAGATAAGATACTAAATTCTCCGTCAGTAACATCTCTGCTTTAAGTAACTCATAGATCTTTTCCATTAGGGCATTTCCTTCTCTGTACGGGTTTCAGTTTGTACCTTAAGCTTAAGCATACGATACTCGTCTTCATCTATAACCCCTTCAGCATGAAGACTTGCAAGCTCCTCAAGGTGCTTATCAATAAGCATACGATTATGCTTTGCTATCGGCCTTGAAAAAAAACAGGTTAAACAATAAAACATGATAAACTCCTGTTAATACTTTTCCATTAAATACCGGTATACAAAATTACAAATGGCAATAACAACTCCACCAATAATTGCCACACCCATTAAGATTAAAAAAAATTCTACCATGATTTCCCCCTTTAGTTTTAAGATAATCACCTGAAAAAGTTTGTCAAGTCTTTTTTTGCATTAGCCCGACAATCGCTCTAAGTTGTTTGGCCTCATTTTTTCTATAAAAACTTCTCTGTATCTCGCCCTGTTCATATAAATAGCCTGACAAATACTCTACACGTTCAATTTCCACTAAAAGCGCCTGAATTACCTTTTCCATGATTATACTCTTTTTTTCCGATTCCTTAATATTAACTTCGACCAGCCGTCGAAACCGCCCCCCTAATTCAAACAAAGATTTCTGAAAAAGATTAATCAACTCATCCATCATTTTTACCACCTTTTATAATGAAGTAAGTATTTACCCGGTTTAGACCCACAGTTTGTGTGGTTCAAAATACCCGATAAGACCCGGTTAGAGTAGATAGGACCCGATTAAGACTTAAAAAACACTTTGGCTCTACCAGCCGATTTAAGGAGTCATTTTACTGACGTATTGAATAAAGCTGTTTTAAAACAAGCCGAACTCTCAAAAACTCTTAAAAGCTTTCATATTCGCCTGATCGGTCAAAATCAGCTCGAAAGAATGGAATAAGTACTTATTCACGTACTTACTTTCCTACATTTATGTAGAAAATGGGCTGAAATGACAGAAACCCGTCAAAACCCGGTGCAATACATGACACCTAAGCTGTGTAATGGCCGACAGTATATTACAAGATTCTGCAGATTAAACGTGATATTGCTATTGCGAAATTGTTTAGCGGAGTTTAACGGAGCGACTCTGAATCCGACAAGGGGTAATATTTAAAATCAAAATATATCTACCACCTTGTAATTAGCTCTTAACTTTTAAAACCCTATTTAGTTAATTCGTGCTTTTCCTTCAGTGGTGAAGCACTTTTTTACGTTACCAGGGATAAGG
>JADFUQ010000402.1 GCA_015222065.1 Bacteroidota bacterium | reverse complement strand
GGAGCAATGCTTATCGGTGTTCATTATACAATCAGATCTATTCCGGGAGTTATCAGGCCCGCGATAACTTCACCAATCCCAACGGTAAATGGGAAACCAACTATTATACTCGACGTAGGTGTAAATCCTGATTGCCGTCCGGATGTACTGTATCAGTATGGTATTTTAGGATCATACTATTCCAAATATGTATGGAATATTGAAAATCCAAGGGTTGGCTTGCTTAATATAGGTTCTGAAGAAACAAAAGGGAACCTTGTGGTAAAATCCACATATGAATTAATGAAAGATACTAATGATTTTAATTTCATAGGAAACGTTGAAGGGAATGATTTTTTCAAAAGCGATAAAGCGGATGTGGTCGTTTGTGACGGATTCATTGGAAATGTGGTACTGAAAGAGGCCGAGGCATTCTATTC
Source organism: Bacteroidota bacterium (assembly GCA_015222065.1). Taxonomy (GTDB): domain Bacteria; phylum Bacteroidota; class Bacteroidia; order Bacteroidales; family VadinHA17; genus JADFUQ01. Next base: position 12,391 of record JADFUQ010000402.1, on the reverse strand, counting down.
AATGATAATAAAAAGAGGGATTAAGGATAAATTCTTCGAGAAGTTCAATTTTGTTAATCACGGAGGAACTCCTATCCTTGGTATTAATGCTGATGTAATAATAGGACACGGTATTTCTAATTCTACAGCTATAAAAAACATGATTTTACATACAAAAGGGGTGATAGAAGCTAAACTAACTAAAAAATTCAAAAAAGCATTTAAATAATGAAAAAGATCAGAGCGGCTATAACCGGTATCAACGGATGGGTACCTGAGTACCGGCTTAAAAACGATGAATTAGCAACTATGGTTGATACCACTGATGAATGGATAATGCAGAGAATTGGGATAAAAGAACGCCGGATTCTGAAAGGGGAAGGTCTTGGATCATCACATATGGGCGCAAATGCAGTAAAGGGATTGCTTGAAAAAACAGGGACCTCTCCTGACGAGATTGATCTCCTTATTAATGCCACGGTAACTCCTGATATGTTATTCCCGGCTACCGCAAACATTGTTAGTGATAAGGTTGGAATAAAAAACGCTTTTAGTTTTGACATTAATGCAGCATGTTCAGGATTTTTGTTTTCTCTTGAAGTGGGAAATAAATTTATTGAATCAGGACAATATAAAAAAGTGATTATTGTTGGTTCAGATAAAATGTCTGCAATTACCGATTATACCGACCGAACCACGTGTCCGTTATTTGGTGATGCGGCGGCAGCCGTATTGCTTGAACCAATAAGCGAAGATGTTGGAATTATTGATCATATGTTTCGTGTTGACGGTTTTGGACGCCACCATCTTTTCCAAAAAGCCGGTGGTTCGGTAAGGCCCCCAACACACGAAACAATTGATGCCCGTGAGCATTTTATTCATCAGGATGGAAAGACCGTTTTTAAGTTTGCCGTTTCGAATATGGCAGATTATTCGGTTATTATGATGAAGAAACATAATATCAAACCCGAAGAACTTGCCTGGCTTGTTCCACACCAGGCTAATATGAGAATTATTGAAGCAACTGCTAAACGAATGGGGATTAAAAAAGAACAGGTGATGATAAACATTCAGAGATACGGAAACACTACTACTGCTACAATACCTCTCTGCCTATGGGAATGGGAAGACAAATTAAATAAAGGGGATAATCTCATTCTGGCAGCTTTTGGAGGTGGCTTCACATGGGGATCGATGTATATTAAATGGGCCTATAACGGTAATAAATAAAACCAGATATTTATGGTTCATCAGGAAGAAGAAGAGTGGAAAGATGGAAGAGTGGAATGTTTCATCATACTTTTATGTTTCAGATAAATGAATTTGTTATATTTGCTTTCTGTTTTTACCAATTTTTTGAAAATATATTAAACTAGATAATGATGGGGAAGAATAATGAATCGGAAAATAATGCCATTAATTTGCTTGGTATTGGTACAGAAATTACCGGAGATATTAATTCAAACGGAGATATCCGGATTGATGGAACCCTTATTGGAAACATTATAACAAAAGGCAAAGTGGTAATTGGTCAAACCGGAAAAGTTAAGGGAGAAATAAAATGTAAAAATTCTGATGTGTCAGGAAATATTGAAGGCAAAATTGTTGTTTCACAACTTCTTTCGCTTAAAATATCTGCAAATGTTAACGGAGATATTCAAACCAATAAACTTTCAATTGAACCCGGCTCAAAGTTCACCGGTAATTGTAATATGAGTGATGAAAGACCAATCTACCAGACAACCGAAGGAAAAACCACAGAAATCAAATCAGAAAAAACAACCACAGAACCAGTTAAATAAATATGTTAGGTATTCTTCTCTGGCTTTTCAAATGTTGGCAATTATTCTGATTGGGGTCTTTGGTGGTATGAAATTAGACCGATTAATTAGCTGGGATTTTCCTGTTTTTACAGTTGTTTTATCAATCATAACCGTCTTTGGGTCTATATTCTATGCTGTAAAAGATTTGCTTAAGCCACCCAAGTAACTTATACTGTATGAATAATCATCTGAAAAAATTCATCATCAGAGGGATAATAATTTCCCTGATTCTTTCTATAGCCGGGTTTTTCCTGTTTATAACAATCCTGAAAGAATATTTTAGTTTTTCTTTTCCGGTATTACTTCTGGTAATATTTCTTATTAATGTTTTATTTCATCGTTATCTAATTCGCTCTGCCGGGGGAAGTAACAGAAAGTTCCCTATTAAATTTCTGAGTGCGACAGGAATCAAAATGGGTCTTTACCTGATTTTGATCATTTTATTTGTTGTTTTTGACAGAGAAAATGCTGTTCCCTTTTTGTTTGTTTTCATGACGATATATGTCGTTTTCACCATCTTTGAGGTTGTCTCCGTTCTTGATTATCTTAAAATTACAAGAGACAAATAAAGAAGTTTTAATATGGGTGTTTCAAATTTATTTTCTTTATTTTTGTTAATTATAACTATTTGATGCATGCATAAGAATTTCAGGAAATCTGTTTTGATATTTATTATTCTGTTGGCTTTTGTTCTGATCCCCAATGGGTTTGCTTTTGAAAACAGGGATGAAGATGAAAAAGAGAATTCCGTTAAAACAGAACATGAAAAAGAGAAATTTGCTCCCGGAAGTTTTATTTTTGATCATGTTTCAGATTCTTACGAATGGCATATTCTAAGTGTTAAAGATTTCCATGTCAGTATTCCCCTCCCTGTAATTGTATATAGTAAAGAATCGGGGTTGCATTCTTTCTGGTCCAGCAAATTACACCACGGACATAGCGAATATAAAGGTTTTTGCATATCTCAAACTGAGGCTGATGAAGGAAAGATTGTCGAAATTATGGAAGACGGAACAGAGGTAAAGCCTCTGGATTTTTCTATCTCAAAAAATGTTTTTGCCGTTTTTATAAGTATGGGGTTTTTATTCTGGATTTTTATTTCTATCGCCCAAAAATATAAGAACAAAAAAGCACCCAGTGGTTTTCAAAACGCGATGGAACCCTTAATCCTTTTTATCAGGGATGATATTGCTAAACCTGTAATTGGAGAAGTAAAATATGAGAAATATATGCCTTTTCTTCTTACTATATTTTTCTTTATACTCATTAACAATTTGTTAGGACTGGTGCCTATTCCCCCAGGTGGGGCTAATGTAACCGGGAATCTTGCTGTTACCGGAGTTTTAGCTCTTTTTACCCTGTTAGTTACTTCAATAAACGGAAGTAAATATTACTGGCAGGAAATTTTTAATGCCCCCGGTGTCCCCTTTTGGATGAAAATACCAATCCCCCTTATGCCGGTTATTGAAATTTTGGGGATGTTTACAAAACCTTTTGTGCTTATGGTTCGACTCTTTGCCAATATTGCAGCGGGACACATTATTGCTATGGGGTTTTTTAGTTTGATATTCATTTTCGGCGATATCATCCCTTTACTGGGGTATGCCGTTTCTCCGGTAACTCTTGCTTTTACTGTCTTTATGACAATTATCGAACTTTTAGTTGCTTTTGTACAAGCTTATGTTTTCACATTGTTGTCAGCCATATATTTTGGAATGGCTACAGCTGAACATCATTAATAATTAATTAAAACCTTTAATGTTATGTTAACTTTATCTGTATTATTAGAAGTCGCTACAGGTGCTGCAATAGGAAAATTGAGTGCTGGTTTTGGTGCTGCTTTTTCTGCTATGGCAGCTTCTTACGGGATTGGACGTATTGGTAGTAGTGCTATGGAAGCTATTGCCCGTCAGCCGGAAGCAGGAGCCGACATTCGTTCAAACATGATCGTTTCCGCAGCTCTTATTGAGGGTGTATCCTTCTTTGCCGTAGTTGTTTGTATGTTGATTTTGTTCTTCTAAAGAACATTCTGGTTTTTGCAACATAGCGGTTGGCTTGTTGCAAAAACCCTTTTTTGTTTATTAATCTCCTGTAAATTTATTTGTTATGGAACTTATTACTCCGGGTTTAGGCCTTGTTTTTTGGATGGTTTTATCATTTTCAGTGATACTTTTTATACTCAAAAAGTTTGCATGGAAACCAATCCTTAAAGCACTTAAGGAAAGAGAAAACACCATTGATACAGCGCTTAAATCAGCTGACAAAGCAAGAGAAGAAATGGGACAACTGAAGGCAGAAAATGAAAGAATTATTATAGAAGCTAAAAATGTAAGGGATAGTTTATTAAAGGAGGCCCGCCAGGTTAAAGATAAATTAATCTCTGAAGCAAAGCAAAAAGCAAATTCGGAAGCAAATAAAATAATAGCAGATGCAAAGAGGAAAATTGAAAACGAAAAAGAGGCAGCACTTGACGAAATAAAAAATCAGGTTGCTGGTTTTTCTGTCGAAATTGCTGAAAAAATCCTGAAAAAGAAACTTGAAAAAACAAAAGATCAGCAAGACCTTATTAACGAACTTATTGATGAAATTAAAATAAATTGACCCTGCTGCTTAAAACCAGGTAACTAATCAGTCGGCAGTCAACAGTCGGCAGTCAACAGTCGGCAGTCCACAGTTAGCAGTTGGCGATCGATAAAAACGCAAAGTATAATGAGATTAGCCATTTTTGGCATTACAAACTTAAGACACTGAATAGTTACAAAAGCAGATTATTGTTATGAATATAAGCAAAATTTCAGTAAGGTATTCGAAAGCATTGTTTCTTGCTTCACAGCAAGAGAATGTTTTAGAAAGAGCCCATGATGATATGCTGCTGTTGTATAATACCTGTTTAGAAATTGAAGAATTTAATAAGCTGCTTGAGAATCCTATTGTTCCTTTATCATTAAAAAGAAAAATAATCGAAACTGTTTTTTCCGGTAAGGTGCATCAAGTTACTCTCTCTTTTCTCTATCTTATTTTGAAAAATAACCGGGAAGTATTTCTTGAAAATATTACAAGGGTATTCCTTGATCTCTACCGAAAGAAAATGGGATTTGTTTCGGTATCATTGACTACTGCAATTAGTATTGATGATAATCTCAGAAAAAAAATTATTGAAATGATCAATACAGCATATAAAGCAGATGTTGAAATGACTGAATCTGTTAATAAAAACATCCTGGGTGGTTTTAAGCTTCAGATTGAAGATAAATTATTGGATGCAAGTGTTTCAACATCACTAAATAAAATGAAGAGGGAATTAATTAAAAAAGGGAACTAATAATATTCATAGGCAATACCTTATTCTGCCTTAATAAATTTTGAATATGATAAATATTAAACCGTCAGAAGTTTCTGAAATTCTGAAAAAACAATTAGAAGGAATTACAACCGAAGTTGAACTTGAAGAAGTTGGTACCGTTCTTCAAATTGGAGATGGTATTGCTCGTGTTTACGGACTTTCAAATGTTCAGTCTAACGAATTGGTTGAATTTGAAAATGGTATTGAAGGCATTGTACTTAACCTCGAAGAAGATAACGTTGGTGTTGTAGTATTAGGATCAACCGAGGAAATTAAGGAGGGCGATATAGTAAAAAGGACAAAACGGATATCTTCAATCATGGCAGGAGAACCTTTGCTTGGACGTGTTATAAACATTATTGGTGAACCCATTGACGGCAAGGGTCCAATTATCGGGGATCTTTATGAAATGCCTCTTGACCGAAAAGCACCGGGAGTGATTTTTCGACAGCCGGTAAACGAGCCTCTGCAAACAGGTATTAAAGCAATCGATTCCATGATTCCAATAGGCAGAGGACAGCGGGAGTTGATTATTGGCGACCGTAAAACAGGTAAAACATCAATTGCTATTGATACTATCATTAATCAAAAGGAAAATTATGATAAAGGAGAACCTGTTTATTGTATTTATGTATCTATTGGACAAAAAGGCTCAACAGTGGCTAATATCGCTAAGGCGCTAGAAGAACAGGATGCACTGAAATATACAGTTATTGTCCTGGCAACCGCTGCAGATCCGGCTCCGGCACAATTCTATGCTCCTTTTGCCGGTGCAGCCATTGGTGAATATTTCAGGGATACCGGTCGGGCTGCTTTAATAATTTATGATGACCTTTCAAAACAGGCAGTCTCTTATCGTGAGGTTTCTCTTCTACTTAGAAGACCACCAGGCAGAGAAGCTTATCCAGGTGACGTGTTTTACCTTCATTCCCGGCTTCTTGAAAGAGCTGCAAAAATTATTGAATCGGACAATGTGGCGAAAAAAATGAACGATATTCCAAAATCAATAAAAAATAAAATTAAAGGGGGTGGATCGCTTACTGCTCTTCCTATAATTGAAACACAGGCAGGTGATGTTGCCGCTTATATCCCAACCAATGTGATATCTATTACAGATGGCCAGATTTTTCTGGAGCCCGACTTGTTTAACTCAGGAATAAGACCTGCTATTAATGTGGGGATTTCTGTATCACGTGTTGGGGGAAATGCCCAGATTAAATCGATGAAAAAAGTTGCCGGAACACTAAAACTTGACCAGGCACAGTACAGGGAACTAGAATCGTTCGCCAAATTCGGCTCCGATCTTGATGCTTCAACAATGGCTGCTATAAATAAAGGGGAAAAGAATGTTGAGATACTTAAACAAGGCCTCTATTCACCGGTACCGGTTGAAAACCAAATTGCAATAATTTATTGCGGCACAAAAGGTTTGCTTAAAAATGTACCGGTCGAAAATGTAAAAGAATTTGAAAATGAATTCCTCGAATTTCTTGAAGTAAAACATTCAAAAGATGTTCTTAATCCCCTTAAAGAGGGGAAATTAACCGATCAAATAACTAATACTCTTGAGGAAGTTGCAAGCGAAATAGCTGAAAAGTACAATAAAGGTAATTAAGAAGTACTTAAAGTGACTAAAGTTATAAGTGACTAAAGTTGAGAAGAGTAGAAGTTAAAAGTTTATAAAGCTGGGGTTTTTCATTTCCCGTTTTATAAGCTCTGTTTTTATTAGAATGAGATAAGAAAAATGGCAAATTTAAAGGATTTACGTACACGTATAAACTCTGTTAAATCGACCAGGCAGATAACTTCTGCTATGAAAATGGTTGCTGCCGCAAAATTACGTAAAGCCCAGAACAGGATCATTCAGTTAAGACCATATGCTAATAAATTGCACAAACTCATTTCTATACTATACAATAATCTTACAGAGGAAGAAGGTAATAATTACTCAACTGTCAGGGATGAAGAAAAAATATTAATCATCCTGATTACTTCTAACCGTGGACTTTGTGGTTCTTTTAATTCTGTAGCGATTAAAAATGCCATTAACCTGGCTGATAATATATATAAATCACAAATAAACAAAGAAAATGTTCACTTCCTGGCAATAGGTAAAAAGGGTGCTGATTATCTGAAGCGAAAAAAATATAACGTTGTAGATACTAAAAATGAATTATTTGACAGTCTTAGTTTCCAGACTGTTGCACCACTCGTGGAGAACATCATGAAGCAATTCATTAATAAGGAATATGATAAAATAGAATTGGTATATAATCAGTTTAAAAATGCAGCAGTGCAAAATATAACAACAGAGCAGTTTTTGCCTGTTGTTATTAATGAGGAAGAAGAAGGTAAACAACTCCCTTTATACATTTTCGAACCTGATAAAGAACGAATAATTAAAGAATTGATCCCAAAATCGTTGAAAATTCAGTTTTATAAAGCCATCGTTGATTCTTTTGTTTCTGAAAACGGTGCAAGAATGACTGCAATGCACAAAGCTACCGATAATGCTACAGAGTTAATAAGAGATCTTAATCTCGAATACAATAAAGCCCGGCAAAACGCAATTACTAAAGAACTTCTTGATATCGTTGGTGGTGCTGAAGCCTTAAAAAAATAATATCCATGTATTCTTTTAATGAATCACGCGAAATTATTAATAATACTATTTCAAAAATAAATTTATCTGATGGCCCTGCGGAACTATTCGATCCGATAAAATATACATTGTCAACCGGAGGTAAACGGTTGCGACCTGCTTTGGTCCTTATGTCATGCGAATTGTTCTCTGGAAAAATTGATAAGGCAATTATGCCAGCCCTGGGTATTGAGATGTTTCATAATTTCACACTTCTTCATGATGATATTATGGATAAATCACTGATAAGGAGAAATAAACCTACTGTCCATAAAAAATGGAATGAGAACATTGCAATACTCTCAGGTGATGTAATGTCTATTCTCTCATACAAGTATATTACAAAATGCAATGAAGAGATACTTCCTTCTGTAATTGACTTATTTAATCAAACAGCTATTATGGTCTGTAAAGGTCAGCAACATGACATGAACTTTGAGGCACTTCAAACCGTTACTGTGGATGAATATCTAAATATGATTGAACTTAAAACATCCGTTCTTATCGCAGCCAGCATTAAACTTGGAGCTTTAATCGGAGGTGCAAATCAGACAGATACAAACCTTATGTATAATTTTGGGAAGAATCTTGGTATGGCATTTCAAATCCAGGATGATATGTTGGATGTTTATGGTGTTTTGAAAAATTTCGGGAAAAAACCTGGTGGCGATATTATTGCTAATAAAAAAACTTACCTGCTTGTTAAAGCTTTGGAAATAGCTTCATCTGAGCAAAAAACCCGGATTTATAACCAATTGAAAAAGAAGGATTTTGATCCTGATGAAAAAATTAGCTCAATCCTTTCGGTTTACAATAAGCTTAATATTAAAGATATAACAGAAGGACTGATCAAAGAATATTTGAGCAAGTCAAAAAGCGAACTGGAAAAAGTTTCTCTTGATAATTATAAAAAAGAACAATTAATGGATCTTTTCGAAATTTTACTTAACAGAAACAATTAAGCTCACTGCGTTCACGTCATATGTTCGCTATCACTCACGTCAAATACTCGCTATCGGTCGCGTCATTCTGTTCGCTTCGCGAACGTCATTAGTGCTCCAACTGATACAATGAACTGATGGTATTTGCCTGCTACATACTTTATTTCCCCGAAAAAAATCATGGTTTCATTATATGGTAAATTTGCCCTCGCTCCAAGATTTAATCCAATTGCCTGGTCAGAATAATCGGGATAAATATCAGGTGATTCACCCTTGTAATTTGAATTAAGTCCTGTAGTACTTAACCCCCCAACCGCGTAAAACAGGAACTTGTCATGAGAGTATAAAAAATATTGTCCTTCCAGGTCAACCATCCAAAGAGTTGATGACCGGGTCCCGTCATAAAAATCTTCTTTTTCCGGTAAAAAGAATGTAAATGATGCAGATATTTTAAATGATTCTGTGAAATCGTGAATTCCAATTACTCGAATACCCGGATTTCCTGTATGTACATGATGATATTCACAACCGGTCCCGAAAGATATCCCTCCCCCCAATCTGGTTGATTGAGTATAACTCTGCCCGGAAATATTAATAATTAGTATAAAAGAAAAGAAAATAAATATCAGTGATAGCTTTTTCATATGAAACAAGTTTTTAGTAATTAAAAAATATAAATATAATTCATAATTCTTAATTCAGCATTTATTATCATTAAAAGTAAAAAATACTAAATTTGTATCTTTCAAGATTTAATTGTACATAATAAATAACACCTTTTTTCATGTCAAAAAATGTTGGAATTATTAGTCAAATAATCGGACCGGTTGTTGACGTTACCTTTGAAAAAGAAGGTTCAGAATTACCAAATATTCTCGATGCCCTTGAAATTAAAAGGACTGATGGACAGATCCTGATTATTGAATGCCAGCAGCATATTGGTGAAAATACAGTTCGTGCTATTGCAATGGATTCTACCGACGGACTGAGCCGGGGAACAGAAGTAATAGCCACCGGGGCTCCCATCATGATGCCTATAGGTGAACAAATAAAAGGACGGTTGTTAAATGTTATTGGTGAACCTATTGACGGAATTGGAAAATTGGATAGAAAAAAGGGATACCCAATTCATAGTAAACCCCCAATGTTTGAAGAATTATCTACCGAAGAAGAGGTGTTATTTACCGGTATTAAAGTTATTGACCTCATTGAACCTTACTCAAAAGGTGGTAAAATCGGACTTTTTGGCGGAGCCGGAGTTGGAAAAACAGTTGTGATCCTGGAACTGATCAACAATGTTGCAAAAGCATTTGAAGGATTGTCAGTGTTTGCAGGTGTTGGTGAAAGAACCCGGGAAGGCAACGACCTACTAAGGGAAATGCTTGAAGCAGGTGTTATTTCATATGGAAAAGAATTTTTGGAAGATATGAAAAAAGGTGGGTGGGATCTCTCAAAGGTTGATAAAAATGCCATGAAAAATTCCAAGCTTGCCCTGGTTTTCGGCCAGATGAATGAACCTCCCGGAGCACGCGCCAGAGTAGCTCTATCCGGATTGTCCATTGCTGAATTCTTCAGAGATGGAGATAAAAAGGGTGAAGGCAGGGATATTCTCTTTTTTATGGATAATGTCTTCCGTTTTACCCAGGCAGGATCTGAAGTGTCTGCGCTTCTCGGACGAATGCCTTCCGCTGTTGGATATCAACCTACTCTCTCCACTGAAATGGGAGAAATGCAGGAAAGGATTACTTCTACAAAACACGGATCCATTACATCCGTACAAGCAGTATATGTTCCGGCTGATGACCTGACCGACCCGGCACCCGCAACTACGTTTGCTCATCTTGATGCAACCACTGTTCTTAGCAGAAAAATCACGGAGTTGGGGATTTATCCTGCTGTTGACCCCCTCGATTCTACATCAAGAATTCTTACTCCTGAAATCGTTGGAAAAGAACATTATGAAACAGCACAGAAAGTAAAAGAGATATTGCAAAGACATAAAGAATTGCAGGATATTATTGCTATTCTCGGGATGGATGAACTTTCAGAAGAAGACAAGCAATTAGTTCACCGTGCCAGAAGAATACAGCGATTCCTTTCACAACCCTTCCATGTAGCAGAACAGTTTACCGGTATTCCCGGCGTGCTTGTTTCTATTGAAGACAATATTAAGGGCTTTAATATGATTATGAACGGCGAAGTGGATGAATATCCTGAAGCAGCCTTTATGATGGTCGGTACAATTGATGATGCTATTGAAAAGGGAAAGAAATTACTTAGTGATTCGGGTAATTAATTAACTTTTAAAGCTAAATAAGTGAATCTTGAAATATTAACCCCCGAGAAAAAGGTTTTTGAAGGAACTGTGGAATTTGTAAAAGTTCCGGGAACAAAAGGTTCTTTTGCGATCCTCAACATGCATGCTCCGATAATCTCTACTCTTGAAAAAGGAGAGGTTAAAGTGAGAAAATCCAAAAACCAGGAGCATATATTTACAATCTCAGAAGGTGTTGTGGAAGTCCGGGACAACAAGATCATTATTCTTGCTGAATCTGTTATTGGATGATTTTATAAACAGTGGTTAAATTCCTTATAATACGTTTTAGTTCAATCGGGGATATCGTATTAACCTCTCCTGTTATCAGATGTCTTAAAAAACAAGTTGTGGAAGCCCGGGTCCATTATCTTGTTAAACAAAAATTCAGTACACTGGTTTCTGCTAATCCTTACATCGATAAAGTCCATCTGTTTGAGAATGACCTAAATAAAACTATTGAAGAGCTTAAAGCTGAAAATTTTGACTATATAATTGACCTTCATAATAACATCAGGAGTACTCTTGTGAAATTAAGGATCCGGGCAATACCCTTATCTTTTCATAAACAGAACTTTAATAAATGGCTGCTGGTACATTTGAAGATTAACCATATGCCCGGTATCAGCATTGTTGACAGGTATCTTGATACTGTTAAAATTTTCGATGTGGTTAATGATGGTGAGGGTCTCGATTTTTTCATTCCTGAAAAAGATTTTGTCAGTACCGCATCATTACATGTTGCATTCCGGGAGGGATTTATCATTTTTGCCATAGGTGCAAACCATGCTACAAAACGTATGCCTGTTGAAAAGATAATTGACTTGATTAAAAATATTGACCTTCCCATGGTTTTACTTGGTGATGGAAATGATAAAGAACGGGGAGATCAAATTGTTATGGCTGTAGGAAATAATATACTTAATGCCTGCGGATTGTATAACATTAACCAGTCGGCTTCAATTGTTAAACAATCAAAAGTAGTAATCAGTCATGATACCGGTTTGATGCATATAGCAGCTGCTTTTAGCAAAAAAATCATCTCTGTCTGGGGTAATACAGTCCCTGAATTCGGAATGTATCCATACCAGCCTGATCCTGATTCCAGAATAATCCAGGTGGAAAATTTAAAATGCCGCCCCTGTTCAAAACTGGGTTTTAAAAAATGTCCTGAAAAACACTTCCGTTGTATGAATGATATTAATACAGAACACGTCGCCCGACTCGCCAGGGAGTTATTTCAAAAAGACGTTTGATCTCAGGAATTTTTTTCAATTTCTTAGTTTCCATTTACTACATTACTTTTATCTCTTTACTTATCTTTTTACTTTTATCTTTTTACTTTTATCT
>JADFUQ010000052.1 GCA_015222065.1 Bacteroidota bacterium | reverse complement strand
TAATTCCCAAGCTCAAGCTGGTTTTTAACCAGTTTAAAATATGCACCTTTTGCACGAGTTAGTTCTTCATGTGTCCCCTGCTCAACAATTTTACCTTTATCAAGAACAACTATCCGGGAAGCATTTTTTACAGTGCTAAGCCTGTGCGCAACTACTACTACTGTTTTTCCTTTATAGAATTGTTCGAGATTGTCCATAATAACTTTCTCATTATTGGCATCAAGAGCGTTTGTTGCTTCGTCAAAGAACAGGTAATCAGGATCTTTATATACTGATCTGGCTATAAGCATTCTTTGCTTTTGTCCCTGGCTTAACACATACCCGTTTGTACCGATCTTTGTATTGAATCCGAGGGGTAAAGATTCAATCAGGTCGAGAATATTAGCTACCCTTGCTGCCTCAACCAATTTTTCTTTATCGATAACATCCACCCCCATGGCGATATTATTTGCAATAGTGTCGGAAAAAATAAAACCATCCTGCATTACCACTCCACAATGATTTCTCCAAACTTTTATACTAATATTATTTAAGTACATATTACCAATTTTTATTTCACCTTTCACCGGTTTATAAAATCCAAGTAATAATTTAATCAAAGTTGTTTTGCCACTGCCACTAACTCCAACAATTGCTGTCACTTTTGATTCCTGAATTGACAAATCTACATCTTTCAAAACAAATGGTGAATGCGGACCTTCATATTGGAAAGACATCTTTTGGATATTAATGCTTTTATCTTTTGGTAAAACAGTTGTTTTCCCCTCCTCAACTGTTTCCTCATCTTTACTAAGATGCACTTCTCCCAACCTCTCCAGGCTTATTTTCGCATCCTGAGTGCGGTGGAAAAACCCAATCATCTGATCAAGAGGAGAATTTAGCTGTCCCAGGATATACTGTACAGCAAGCATCATACCCAGGGTCATGTCTCCCGCGATTACCGCGGTAGCAGTTAGTATTGTTATTATTATATTCTTTGTTTCGTTTATGAAAGTAGCCCCGGCTCTTTGATATTGATTAAGAGCAAGTGACCGTACATTTACCCGAAACAACTTTGCCTGAATATCTTCCCATTCCCACCTCTTTTGCTTTTCAATATTGTTAAGTTTTATTTCCTGCATCCCGGTGATCAACTGTATAAGACTGCTCTGGTTTTCTGATAATTCTCTGAAACGTCTGAAATCAAGTTCCCTTCTTTTTCTCATAAACAGGTAAACCCACAAGATATAGATAGCACTGCCAAGAAGAAATATCCATAAAATCTTTATGCTATAGATGGCAAGAACGATCCCAAATATAATAAGGCTGAAAAAGGAAAATAGAATATTTAATGTTGATGATGTAAGAAATAATTCGATTCGTCTGTGATCACCAATCCGCTGTAACAGATCACCAATGATCTTTGAATCAAAAAAAGCAATTGGCAGTTTCATTAGTTTAACTAAAAAATCTGAGATCAGTGAAATGTTTACTCTTGTTCCTAAATGCAACAATATCCATCCCCTGATAAAATCAACCGACATACGGCTAATAAACAAAACAAGCTGAGCAATAAGCACCAGGTAAATAAACCCGATATCCTGGTTATTAATACCAAAGTCAACTACCTGCTGGGTGAGAAATGGAAATATAAGTTGGACAATACTTCCAAGGAGCAAACCCACCAAAAGCTGAACAATAAATTTCCTATACCCTTTCAGATAAGAAAAGAGGAATTTAAAACTTCCTTTATTTAGCTTCTCGCCAGGTTGTTTAAAAAAATCGGGAGTTGGTTCAACCAGTAAACACAATCCCTGCCCTACACCATCTTTCTCTGTACTTAACCATCCTTTCAGAAATTCTTCCACTGAATAGGTTACTTTTCCAAAAGCAGGGTCTGCTGCAAAAACCTTATCTTTTTTTATTTTATAAACAGTAATAAAATGTTCCTGCTTCCAATGTACGATACATGGCAATGGGGCTTTTTTTAACCGTTCAAAGCTTATTTTAACCCCCATGCTGCGCATTCCAATCGATTCAGCAGCATCACTTATACCAAGGAGTGATACTCCTCTTTTGGTAATATAACTTCGTTCCCTGAGAGTTTGAAGGGTAAAACTCTTCCCGTAAAATTTGGCGATCATACGCAAACACGCCGGACCACAGTCCATAGCATCAAGCTGCTTGTAGAAAGGAAATGAGTGCTGCATTATATATTGATCAATTAATGAAACACAGTACTAATTAGAGTCCGTCTATAAACTTAAAAAAAATGAATAATGAACAAGGAACACCGATTAACGATTTGCGAAGTAACTGAAAATCTAAAATCTAAAATCGTTAATCCTTGTTCGATATTCATTTTAACTAAAACTTTCTGACTTTCAAGACAGACATTAGTTAGTGAATACTGCTCCTTTTGCAAAGTAAACATTATTTTTAATTATTTGGCAAACATAATCATTTCCACAAATTGCCGGCAAATGAATGACAGCAAAAAAAAGCCACTCGCACTAAATTGTACGAGTGGTTTATTTGAGGTTTAGGAAATTGCATCCAACATTATTTAATACTAAAAGCCATATCACCACAAATGGCTATTAACCGGAAAATAATTTTATGCAAATACGATAGAATATTTCATCCCGAAAGCCAGATGAAATATTCTTTAGAAATCATTCACAAACTTTTCAAATAGCAATATTTCCCTTAGAGAATAAGTAGTTGTTCTTATTGTCCTTTAGAAAAAAAGATTCATTATCCACCTTAACCTTTCTCATTGGGAGTGTAAAATAAAAAAGACTACCACGTGTTGGATTGGGTTTAAAACCGATGTCACCACCCATCAGTTTAACCACTTCCCTGGCAATTGCCAATCCTATTCCAACACCTGACTTCTGATTATCTAAATCATCATTTTCTTTTTGGAAGGAATTGAAAATCATATTTTGCAGATCCTCCGGAACTCCCTTACCTGAATCTTTAACAAAGAAATATAGTTGATTTTGTTCATTTACTTTGTATCCAAATTCAACCACCCCTTTTTCAGTAAATTTCAATCCATTGCTTATCAGAATTGATAAAACCTGCTTTAATCTTAAGGGATCTATTTTTATAACCAGGTCATTTTCCTCCACCGATTTGCTCATAAGCAGGGCAACGCTGTATTTTTCGAGAATATGTCTTTCCCTGTTAAAACGTGCATAAAGCTCATTGAACAAAGAATTCACCGAACAAGTTGCCTTATTGAGTTCCATTTGACCTGATTCAAGCATAGCCAGATCGATCATATTCTCAACAAGATTCAGCAAATCATCACTACTGCTGTTAATATATTCAAGATATAATTCCTTCTGGTCGGTTGTAAGATTATTTTTTGCTAAAATATTAGAAAAACCTATGATTGAGTTCATTGGAGTCCGGAATTCATGTCCGATCTTTGAAAGAAATATATTCCTTATATTCCTGAGCTCTTCATTTTTCTTTTTAAGCTGCATCTCCAGTTCGGCTATCCGCTTAAGCAGTCCCTTATTTGGTATGTTGTTTTCATTCATGCTGATCTGGCTTAATAAAATTCTTTACTCACCTGTTTTCACACAAAAGACCTGTTAGCTTAATTACCAAGCTTATTAAGAATATCCTCTGCTGCCACTTTATATAAACTGTTATCAGTTATTATCTTTCCAAATTGGATGTGGGCTTTCTCCTGTTCTCCGGTTTTCAGGTAACAGAGTGCCAGATACCATTCAGCCTGCTCAATGAACAAGTTATCATTATGGTTAATAACTTTCTTAAATGAATTGTTTGCCTTATTGTAATTCTCTATTTCGAGATTAGAGATACCGGTTAACAATGTCACATCCATCCTGGATTCATCCTCAAAAAGTACTTTTTCAAATAACTGAAGTGCTTTTTGATAGTCCTGATTTCCATATTCAACCAGAGCCTTATGAAAAACATTGTTTATATCAGCAGTTGAACGATAATTTGTTGGAACAACGTAAGGTTCATAATACTGATCAAACAATTCTTCAGCAGTTTGCCCGGGATTTATTACTGTACTTACGAGGAATCCAATCGTGAACAAAATTACAACTGAAGCAGCAGCAATTCCTGCCCAATTTCCAGAAAGAGTTCTTTTAATCCTTTTACTTTCCGGTTCGGGATCGACCATTTCATGTATCGCGTTCAGTTTCTCTCTCAGATCAAGGATATCTTCCTGTCCAAGGGCCTCATTAAGTTCCTTTTGAAGCTTAAGTTCGGCCTGGAGTTCTGAATTCGAATCAAGCTCTTTCTCAAACCAGTTTAACTCAGGTCCGGACAAGTCTTTGTCAAGATACCTGTCGATAAACTCTGAATAATTGATTTTTACTTTCATTTTTGTTGATTTTATGTTTATAATTCTTAGCTTTCTTATCTATCTAATTAAATATTATTCATACACATATGTATATAATCACATGACATGCAGTCCAGAATAAGTGCATTAACAATGCTACACACGCTAAATAATCCAGTTTACTTAATTCTCAATTGATTGTTCCTAATTAAGGTTATCAAGTAATGAGAAAATAAATTCTATTCCTTCTTTACACTTATCCCACTAATTATAATTCGTACAGG
>JADFUQ010000051.1 GCA_015222065.1 Bacteroidota bacterium | reverse complement strand
CGGGGACCTTATTCTACAATGTATGTTATGCGTCCATGGACTATACGTCAGTATGCCGGTTTTTCAACTGCCGAAGAATCCAATGCGTTTTACCGGCGAAATCTGGCTGCCGGTCAGAAAGGATTGTCAGTAGCATTTGATCTGCCTACTCATCGGGGTTATGACTCTGATCATGAAAGAGTTGTGGGAGATGTAGGGAAGGCAGGAGTTGCTATTGATTCTGTACTTGATATGAAGGTGCTTTTCGATCAGATACCACTGGATCAAATGTCTGTATCCATGACAATGAACGGAGCGGTTTTACCGGTAATGGCATTTTATATAGTTGCAGCTTTGGAACAAGGGGTAAAGCTTGACCAACTAACCGGAACAATTCAGAATGATATACTCAAGGAGTTTATGGTTCGTAATACCTATATATATCCGCCTGAAATGTCTATGCGAATTATTGCTGATATATTTGAATATTCTTCCAAAAATATGCCGCATTTCAATTCTATTAGTGTCTCGGGGTATCATATGCAGGAAGCTGGTGCTACGGCTGATATTGAGCTGGCATACACACTGGCTGATGGTTTGGAGTATTTAAGAACAGGTATCAAGGCAGGTATGGATATTGACTCTTTTGCCCCCCGGATATCCTTTTTCTGGGGTATAGGGATGAACCATTTTATGGAAATTGCCAAAATGCGTGCTGCACGGATGTTATGGGCAAAAATTGTAAAGCAATTCAACCCTAAGAATCCAAAATCCATGGCACTGAGAACCCATTGCCAAACCTCGGGCTGGAGTCTTACCGAGCAGGATCCATTCAATAATGTTGCACGTACCTGCGTTGAAGCTATGGGTGCTGCCTTGGGACATACCCAATCGCTGCATACAAATGCACTCGATGAAGCAATTGCCTTACCAACAGATTTTTCAGCGAGAATTGCCCGTAATACGCAAATTTATATACAGGAAGAGACACAGATTACCCGAAGTGTTGATCCATGGGCCGGGTCATATTATGTCGAAAATCTTACAAATGAACTGGCACAAAAAGCATGGAAACTTATTGAAGAAGTTGAAGAACTGGGAGGTATGACTAAAGCTATTGAAACGGGGATTCCTAAAATGCGTATTGAGGAAGCAGCAGCCAGGAAACAGGCTAGAATAGATGCCGGGAAAGACGTTATTGTTGGTGTCAATAAATACAGGCTTGATAAAGAAGATCCCATTGAAATTCTGGAAGTAGATAATGCTTCAGTAAGGAAATCGCAGATTAACAGGCTCAGAGAACTTAAAGAAAACAGGGATGAGGCAGAAGTTATTAAAGCGCTTGATGCAATAACTGCATCGTGCAATTCCGGTAAAGCAAATTTGCTTGAATTATCGGTTGATGCAGCGAAAAAAAGAGCTACCTTGGGAGAAATATCAATGGCTATAGAAAAGGCAGCCGGGAGATACAAAGCTGTAATACGTTCAATTTCAGGAATATATTCATCAGAATCAATGGAAGACAAAATGTACAAAAAAGCCAGGGCGCTTGCAGGAAAATTTGCTCAGCTCGAAGGCCGTCAACCCAGGATAATGATTGCAAAAATGGGACAGGACGGGCATGATCGTGGTGCCAAAGTAGTTTCAACAGGTTATGCTGATATCGGATTTGATGTGGATATTGGTCCCCTGTTCCAAACACCATATGAAGCAGCAAAACAAGCTGTTGAGAATGATGTTCATATGCTTGGCATTTCAAGTTTGGCCGGAAGTCATAAAACACTTGTTCCACAGGTAATGAATGAACTGAAAAAACTTGGACGTGAAGATATCCTGGTAATAGTTGGGGGAGTAATTCCTTCACAGGATTATAAATACCTCTATGATAAAGGAGTTGTCGGGATTTTTGGTCCGGGCACCCCTGTCTCTGATGCTGCTGTGAAATTATTGGAGATACTGATCAATACAATTGAAGAATAAAAATAATCAGTCGGCAGTCCACAGTCCACAGTCGGCAAAAAAGTAAATTAAGGTAAGTAAATGATAGAATGATTAAATGATGAGATTGGTGAAGAGGTGAAATTTTTAACTGTATTTTATTGGTTGAAAAAAGATTTTGCGAAGAGTGAAACGACGAAGCAATCTGTCAATTACATCTGGAATGCCAAATAGTTGGACTTTCATGAGCTTTACGAGAAGCCATGAAAGATTGCTTCACTTCGTTCGCAAAATCGATTTACTTACTAAGCTTTATAAGAAAAATGATAAACTTTGTCTTCATATTGCCGACTGCCGACTGGAAATTGCAAAGTAAAATGAGATTAGCCTCAAACTTTAGACACTTCTTCATTTAGGCACTAAATAGTTACCATCTTTTTATTATCTTTGGATTGTAACAATAATAAAATAAACATGGAAGAACAAAAAACTTCAGCAGGACAGGGCTTGGGGATTGCAGGTCTTGTTATCGGTATTATGGCAGTAATTCTGGCATTAATACCGTGTATCGGGTGGATAGCAATTATTCCCGGTGTGATAGCCCTGGCTTTGAGCTTAGTTGCTTTTTCACAGGCAAACAAAGGTAATGGTAGTAAGGGTGTAATTATTGGCGCATTGGTTGTATCTATCATTGCAACAAGTATCGGATTGATTCAAATAGTTTTCTTTGCCGCTGTTACAACTGAGGGTGGTAATATCATGAATAAAATTGAAAAAGTAGCCAAGGAATTTGAAGATGAATTTGAAGGTGAGTATGGGAAAGATTTTGAAGAAGCAATGGATGACGTAGAAGAATCAATGAAAAAAATTGGTGACGATCTGGAAGAAACGATGGAGAAACTTGAAGAAGATATGGAAGAAGTTGACGACCGGACAAAAGAATTAAGCGACGAGGAAAAAGCAGGTAAAATGGGAAAAGCTGCCGGGAAAGCAGTGAAAGAATTTGTGAAGGAAATGAAAGATACGGCAGATACTAAGTAGTGTCAATGAAAACATTTCCCTGTTGGTTTGATGCCTACCACAGGATAAATATGATCTTTACCGGAGTAATTGTAATGATCTTCATTTACTCCGGTTTTTTTTCTCCACAGGAGGATCATTATCCTGTTAAGTGTGTACATAAGGAAATTCTTGGGAAACCCTGTCCCTCCTGCGGATTATCACATAGCTTTTCTGAGATTGTAAGGGGAAATTTTGAGAAAGCACGGGAATGGAATCCCAATGGCTTTCTTATATTCTTTTTTTTCCTTATTCAACTGTTTCAAAGGATTCTAGTATCATTTGTATATGCCCGAAAGCTAATACCTGTAAGATGGATAATTGGTATTGATATTACTGTTTCGGTATTAATGTTTCTCTATTGCTTCAGGTACCTGATCGTGTTTCTATTTACCTAAAGAATAACGGCATTAATTGGCTATGTTATGAAATATATAGCACATAAACTTTAGAATAATTATAGGAATCTTTATATATCGTCCCTGACGGGACT
>JADFUQ010000401.1 GCA_015222065.1 Bacteroidota bacterium | reverse complement strand
TCTATTTAGTCGAAACTTATAGGTAACTGCTTTTCCCATTTACCTTTTGTAAAATCAGGAAAAGATACCGACTGGCCTTTATTGGCCACTGACATTTCAGATAATGGGGAAACAGCGCTGCTTGTGACTGAATCATAAACATCGAAAAATGGCATTTTTTCCTCACGAAGGGCTTTTACAAGGAGGTGCCAGGTTAATGGCGTTAATTTCCCCTGGCTTCCATGACCCCGAATAGCATTTTTTCTTGGGGCAGGGTTGTAATTTTTTATCAGTGGGTGCTGATATTCCTTTAACCATTTTTCGGAATCTTCCCATTGATGTGATTCAGGACTTATCCCATCAATATATATATGGGATCCCAGTCCGCTTCCCTGTATAAAAGCGCCCCTGGTTCCCTGAACTTTATAAATACCTCTTGGATGAGGTGTATTGGTGTCAAAATTCAATGTAATAAGTTTGCCTTTAACTGTACGGATAAGGCTGACATTAGTATCACCCTGTGTCATTTTTTGTGTGGCGTAAGGATGAGCATCCCCATAATATTGTTCAGCATATTCATTGAGCATGGCTGCGCCTGAGCTCACAGAAACAAGATAATCCAGCCTGTCACCATGATTTATATCCATCATGGCAATGATCTTATTCATAGGATGATCAGGGTAAAGGTTTCCGTTTCGATCAACAGAATGTTGCAACCGCCAGGGTTCCGCTTCAGGATTAAACTTTACCATCCTGAGATCATGCACATAACCGCCTACAATATGTGTGATATCACCAAATACACCCTGTTGTATCATGTTCAAAACATGCAAAGCATAGTTCGATTCCAGCAAGGCCTGCTCAAGAGCCAGGGTTGCCCACTTGCCTGTTTTCTCAGATGTTTCTACAATTTCCCAGGCTTCGTCGACAGTAAGAATAATAGGAACTTCACTAACCGCGTGTTTCCCGTTTTTCATGGCAGCCAGACATACCGGCGCATGCCATTTCCATGAAGTTGAGCATATAACAACATCCAGATCTTCCTGTTCACACATTCTTACGAAATCTGTATCGGATTTCCCGTAAAGAGTTGGAGTTGATTGCCCGGAATCTTCAACCCATCTTTTAGCACGGTACAGATGAGCATTCTTTATATCACAAACAGCCGGAACGACAACTCCTTCAATGCCAAGTGCCGCATCAAGATGATAGGAACCGCGGTCGCCAACACCAACAAAACCTATACGGATCGGTTTTTCTTCATTCAGATATGTTTGGGCTATTCCTAAATGGGAAAACGCATAGCCTCCGGCCACGGTGGTAGTGATTTTCATAAAATCCCTGCGATTAAATTTCTTTTTCATTTTAACCTTATTAATTTATAAATTCAAATGTACATCAAAAATTGATTATGATAAATCAACCCAATCATGTAAATAATAATAGCATTTAATAACACAAATATATATTTCTTTATGCTTCGCATTATTATTATTAATATCAATTACTGTTCTTCCTATCGATAAACGGGTAAGTAATTACAGTACCGTAAGGTTCTGTTGAATATATATCAATACCCTCCGGAATTGTAAAAACATTATCTTCCGATAAAGCAGATATTTCTTCTATGTGAGTAATTGATGTTTTTGCACTATCTCTTATCGAAGTAATAACAGTTCTAATATCAATATGAGCATCCTCATTTTCTGTTCCCGGGAAAACCTGCAACCATTTTAACTGGTTAAATGAGCCACTTCGGAGAGTCCATGGTTTATTGTCATCAGCCACCCTGTATCCGGCGCCCCAGCTTCCTTCACCAATATACATCGTCCCGGATATATCATCTCTTACAAATCCTTCAAAACCATTTACAGAATCAGGTTTTAGCGGATAGGTAATCTTAGACATATGGGAATCAGCATCCAACGAAATGTCCAGACCATATTCATAAAACAGATAAGCCCATTGGTGGTACTGATAAATATTCTCTCTTTTACCCATCGTGTGCGGACGAAAAGGTTTATGATAGGCTGCAAGCTTAAATGTGAAATTTTTATGTTTGTCAAGATCTTTTTCCAGCCATTGTCTTTGTTCACAGCCCTCATCGATTTCAGAATTTAATAATATCATGTGAAAAAAGTTTCCTCCAAAAGAAAGTGAATAGTAAATATTTTCAGGGCTTTCATACTGATATGGCGCATTAAAAATTTTATTCAATACACTCATGTTACCACGCTCATGGTTGCCCATAACCGGAACAACAGGAAAAAGCCTTCCGTCACTTGCGCGTGTTAATTCAAACCAATCGGTAAGCCATTGTGCCCAGTATTCAGGGTTGGTCCCAACATCAGAGGTGAAATCACCACAAAATACCACGAAAAGAGGTCGTAGCTTTGCTACTATTTTATTTGAAAAACGACCGGCACTTAATGAAGGCTCAACACTTTTTGTATCACCACCCAATATGCATGTAAAAGGAACTGGTTTGTCCGGAGCCGTTTTAAACCAGAAACGTTCACTTACTCCCTCACTGTCTTTTATAACAAAATAATAAGCTTTATCAGGAAGCAAGCCACTTAATTCACAAAACTTTGTATTCATGTTGTAGTGGTTGATCTCCCTTGTAGGTTCCTGTGAAAGTTTATATCTATTCCATTTTCTGCCTTGATCTTTAGTTCCATAACAAACTTTCGGATTTTCCCCACTTATCTGATCCCAACCTATAGTCATAGTTGTTTCAGGACTGTCGTTCCACACCAGTCGGATTTTGTCAAGAGATACAGGTGCATATTCTTTTTTACAGCCGCTTCCTAACAAAAGTATGGCAATAACATAAAAGAATAAATTGTTTTTCATAGTAGTATTATTTCTATTGCTTTTGGATGTACTTGTGTTAAAGGAATGTCCCCTCTGAGATACAATATATCACTTCATTGAGTAGATTCCTTCTGACTGGAGTTTTGATAATCCCTGAACCTACTGCCAAATGTCAGATGATCAATATCAGGACCAACTCCGATTAATTCTGTCGGTCCGGAATAATCTTTTAAGAATTCCATTTTTGTTTCACCAAAACAGGATTGAACGGCAATCATCTTATTATTCTCAAGCCTGACAAATCCTTTTATCCTGAATGCTCCAGGAGCAACTTCATTAAGAAAACCTTCTAAACTATTTAATAATATCGCTTTTGTAGTTTTTATCACATATGTTCCTATCTCAGGACGGCCACTTCTTTCCAGAGAGGCGTGTTCTTCTTGCCTTCTCATGACCACCGGATCAACTGAAAAACCAAACAAATCCAAATCAAGTTCAATATTACAAAAAGAGGTTTCTTCAATGGCTGCATATGGATTCAGATGTTTGATCCATCTATTAATTTCTTCCAGGTTTATATTTTCTTTATCAGATTTATTTATAACTACGGTATCTGCCACTCTCACCTGGTGCTGTATCCTGGGAAGGGTTTTTCCCAGTTTCTCAAAATTCGAGGCATCAACAATACACCAGATATGGGCCAGAAAAATTTTATCCACCAATTCCCTGCCCTGCAACATTTCGGTAATGGAAACCGGATCGGACAATCCTGATGCTTCTAAAAGCACAATATCCGGTTTATGGGTTTCAATAAAATCGCTGAGGGACTTTACGAATGAAGAAAGAAGGCAGACGCAAAATACAGAACCATTATTGACTTCGAGTATCTCAAATGACTTACCGGTGCTTTTTAATTCGATGCCATCCACCTTTCCGGGAGCAAATTCATTCTGGATAATACCAATCCTGTGGGATTTACTAAAATGGTTAATGAAATTTTTAAGAAAGGTGGTTTTTCCACTGCCTAAAAAGCCTGTTACCAGAAAAAAGGGTATTTTAATCATTTCTACATAATTTCCTTAATCCATTCCTTCACTACTCCAGGGGAAGGTATGGTTCCCTGGGTTTTTAACTTATAACCAACAATCATAATAGCAGGGGTATGTGAAACACCGTAAGACAGTATCTCCTTTTCTCCTGTGATCTTTTTTATTTCCAGATTTACACCCAACTCCTCCATGCCGGTTTTTACCAAATTTTCAAGCCTGGTACATTCTTCCACCGATTTACCCAGAATCAGGATCTCTGCTTTTTTCTCACTGATCTTCAGGCGCAATTTCTCATTTATCCGTTTTTGAATGATTTCTATTAATTCCTGTCTGGGAGGGATCTTTGAAACAAAGGCAATTTTACCATCAATACAAATGGTAGGAAGATTCTTAACCATTAAGGCACTCATAAAGGTGACCGATTCAAATTCTTTGATGGAATGTTCCCTCCACTCAACGATTCCTTCAAACTCAGGAGCAACATTTTTAACAGCTTCCACCATATACTGGCAGGGAGCACATGATTCCGAATCGAG
>JADFUQ010000400.1 GCA_015222065.1 Bacteroidota bacterium | reverse complement strand
TTCCTCTATCACCAGAAAATTTTCCACTTCCCCAATAATGAGGTTTTGTCCGCCAGTCACCCCACATTGTTGCAACGATAAGATCGAGGTCTATGCCTGACTCATTGGTTGTCCCCCGGGTAACAGACCAACCATGTTTTATATAAAGCGCCTTTCCAAATTTTCCATCTGACAGTTCAAGTTTTCTTCTCGTTAATGGATTCTCAAGTATCTCCCCTGGCTTTGCATATTTGTAAATATTCGCCGATGACAGAAAATCTGAAAGAATGTCAGCCTCTGTTTCATAAGAGAGATGCAGTGTTTTTCCTGAAAATATTTCTGCTTTTTCTTGAGTTTGAGCGAACAATCCGGAAAACATAAAAAGCGAAATAATCAGATATTTTTTCATTTTTCCCCTATTTGGTAATAACGATTACTACTTCTTAAAGACATTGATCTGGCATTTGTATGTAATATTATTCTATCCTCTCACTCTCAGGAATATGAATGAGGAATATTGATGTATGTCCGAATACATCAATAATCTCCTGCTTCATCTGTTCTTCAACATCGATGAAAGCGCCATTCATCTGAATAAAAAGCCTCTCTCCTTTATCATCCAGCTTGATAGTAGAAGAACCACCGGTTGTATATCCATATTTTTCATTATAATAGGGGTATAAAAAAGCAAGTACCTTTTTTTCGTCTGTTTCAGTATTGTATTGTATCACAGGCGAACCATCCATAAATGACTTACCGTGTGCCCCGGGAAGATAGTAGATATACTTTCCTTCAGGACTACGAGCCATTGAGCAGGTATAGCGCTGCCCACCAGGCCAATTGATCCCTTTCTCAACAATCTCTTCATTTTCCGGATTAAAAGTGAACAATTCCCCTGTATAAGTAATTACCCAAAAGAGACCATCATGTTCCCGATGGGCTGTTTGAGCACGCATATGATTATAACCACCCTCAATCCCACGCTTTATCGGAACTTTATTTTTGGGCATATGACAATCAAGTTTAAAAAAACGATTTTTGAAGGGATCATATTTGATCATATGCTTTGTAGTATCCAACTTGTTTCTATTGCTTGTATAGACCATACCTGTTTCCTCATCAATCAGGATTCCACGCTCCCACCAATCCATTCCTTCAGGTAAATAACCTGCCCAGTGGGTCTTCTGCTCTTTTATATCCCAGGCTAAAAACTCACCAAACATTCCGACTGCATATAGCATCCCACGTTCTATATCGATCCTGTGATATGGCCAGGAGGCACGGATCATTGGAACACCATAATCCGTAATATCTCCTGTTTCCACATTATAACTCATAATATGTCCCCCTTGATAACCGGTAGCATAGTCTTTTTCCTTCGGCTCAGGATACTGTGTCCAATAGGTACAAAACCATAAATTTGGTGAATTACGGGGATAAAAATCCATCCATCCATGAATTTTTCCTTCTTGAAATTCTGTCGGCTTTCTTCCCAAAACCCTGTTTATTTCAGAAGAAGTTTTTATTGTCTTAGTGGCCGGATCGTATTCGACAATATAGAGATGAGCATCGTATTGTCCATGATCGCCAACTGAAGTATAAAATTTTCCTGTAGGAACATAATAGTTTGCCTGACTCCAGTTGGACCAGGGGCCTGCGTGATAACCCTCCGGAGGTGCAGCAAAAAATTTGGGTTTTACCGGTACGAGACCAAACTCAATAATGGGTGGAGTTTTCGCAATCGTGAATTCTTTACCGGCAAATTGTTCTATATATCCCGGTGGGATCAACATTTTTTCATCTCTGTCTTCAACAACCTTTGCTGAATAAAGAAGTCCTTCTTTATCAAAACGTTCCGCCACTTCTTTATTCTTTTTTTCTGATTCACTCAAAACAGCCGGTTCTTCAACGATGGTTTCGAACCCTTTGTAAAGAATACCGCGTGGGCCGATTTTTTGAATATTTTCATCCTGATTCTTACAGGAAGTTATAAGAAATGGTACGATCAGGAATAGTTTAAATACTCTAATTAATTTTGTCATAACTGTTATCTCCTTTTATAATAAGTATTGTATCAGAATTTACTCATTTCGTTCGTTCATTTCAGTCGGCAGTCCACAGTCAGCAGTCGGCAATCTGAAGACTGGACTATTTAATGTCAGTCCATAAAGTCAAACAAATTTTGAATTTAAGCACCCCCGTACAGTAATTACTTTCGAGGCAGGTAAATAACAAATAACAAAAAACAAATCTCAACTTAACGAAGTGATCTCATGAACACCTTTGAAAATTAATTATTTTGTGAATAAATAAACTCCAATTAACAAAAAAATAAAAATTCAAAACAGAATTTACCAATATATTGATTTTTCTTCTTTCTATTTTCTTTTTTTGAACTTTGAAATTT
>JADFUQ010000399.1 GCA_015222065.1 Bacteroidota bacterium | reverse complement strand
TTACAATTGTAGGGCTAAAAGCAAAACGGAACTTAAAAATCCGCAACACTGTTGCGGAAATCTGAACAAAGGCAAAAAGAATTTTGAACAGACTAAACAGTTCTTACTATATAAAAATTTGAAAATAACAGAACAAAACAATAAATTTGTTAAAAAAAGCTTATGCCGAAACTTTATGAATATTTTGGATTAATTATTTTATTCTATTCCAGTGAACATGATCCAATTCATGTACATTGTAAATATCAGGAAAAAGAAAGTAAAGCTGAAATAATTTATGAAAACGGAAAATTTTTGGAAGTCGTAATAAAAGACGTTGCAGGGAAAGAACCTCTTGATACACAAAATCTAAAAAAGTTTAAAAGACTTGTTGAGTATTATCGAGATGATATCATTAGAAAGTGGGTTGATTTTTTTGTTTTCAATAAGGAAATTGTATCAGAAAGAATAACAAAAAAAATATAAGACTATGAATATTTCAATTCAAAAGGCTAATTATTTAGGGGAATACAAAATAAACTTTTTATTTTCAGATGGTGTTGAGAAAACTATTGATTTTGGACGATTTCTTGAAAATGCTAAAAATCCAATGACAAAAAAGTACCTTGACAAAAAACTTTTTCAGTCATATTCAATTGAATACGGAGATATTGTCTGGAATGAATACGAAATGTGTTTCCCTGTTTGGGACTTGCATGAAGGAGTAATATAAACGCCCTGTAAACAAAGTATATAAAAAAATAGGCGAGGTTTATTAAGTGTTATCCGGTTTTCTACGTGCATATTTTCCATTTCTTTATCTTTGGTGCTTTGAAAATTCATAATTCGATATTCGTTAATCGATATTCATTATTCTCTTCTTTTCCTCATCACCTCATCACCTCATCACCCGCCTTCTTTTATAAAATGACGGGATTTCAAACAATTTATTATTCACCGGCCCTTCAACAATATTAATAAGCTCAAAAAAGCCTTCACTCTGAGGGAGATTGTAGGTGATTTTTATGGGTATCTTATGCTTAACAGATTCCCATCGAACAACTTTTATCACTTCCTCATTGGATGATAATTTATTATAAATTGTTTTCCTGCATTCCAATCCGTTTATAGTATCGGTTCCTGCATCATTTTTTGTAAGATCATAACAAAAAAGTTCCCATGTTCCAAATGGATCAGACGGGGTTTTAAACCTGTTTTTTATTATGTAAGTACTGTCTTCAGGGTTAAAAACAATTGTTTGGTTAGTTTCTATGTTGGATATAAGAAATATTTTGGCAGGATGTTCGAAATTCTCCAGCCTGTATTTTTTATCTGAAAAAGTGAATTTACCTGTGGGTGCATTTGGCTGTTCCGATATAAGATCTGCTGAAAGCTGGCCGTTAGCAATACCACTGGTGATAGATAACAGGATGAATAACAGGATTGACTGTCTGTTAACAACCAATGAGATTTTAAGAATAAGGTTCATATTATTAAAATTTCGAAAGCCTAACTACTTTTCTTCAAAGTCAACTTCGAGCTTGTCTGCAATTTCCTTAAGCTCCTTAGCTATTGAAGGGAGAATATGAATACCCTCTTTACCGATCCTTTCTTCAGCCTCTCGCTCGATATCTCCCGGTATCAGTACCTGTTTGCCTTCAATTGGTTTTGCATTCCGGAATGTTTCTATCCATTTGTCCATTCTTGATTTAAAAACATCTGCAGTTTGGAAAGCATCAATTCTCATTGCTCCGAAAAAATGTCCCATCCCTTT
>JADFUQ010000008.1 GCA_015222065.1 Bacteroidota bacterium | reverse complement strand
TTACTTATTAATGATTCATCTGGATTTTTAATTTCAGAGTAGTTAATTTTGTTAGAAATGTCTATTATTGTGAGGTTACCCATTTCCTTAGACAATATCTTTCGAGGTTTCCAGTAGGAAAATAAGGTATCTCCTCTATTGTTAAAGTGAGAAAGTTTATATCCAATACCCATTAACCCGTAATCCTTTTGCATCACACCTAAAAAAGATTGAAAAAAAGGAAGCGTTATAGGTTTTTTTGTGATATATCTAATTACTTTTTTACTTTTTGGATAATATATATCCATTCCGTTCTTTTTTAAAATTAGCCATTGATTAATTGGATATTTAACAGAAATTATTGTATTTCCTGAAGTCTGATAATAGATAACACCTTTTATAATCTCTTCTCTATTTTCTTCCTTAAGGTATCGTTCAAATTCTATCTGCAAGCTTTGTATGGATTGGGAATACACGATATTATTAAAATAAAACAATGTTAAAAGAATAATAAACATAAAAGCACTATTTTTCATATCCATTTGTTTAGATTAGATTTTGTAGATATAGAATAGTAACTCAATTGCCAAAACCACAAGATGGATCAGGGAAGGATTTTAAAATCAGAAGCGCAATCATCCAAAAATCTTGTGACTTTTCTAATTACAAAATATAAAACAACACCAATAGAAGCAGCACCTATACAACCAATAATATAATTTGTTTCTTGTAATGATTGTATCTTTTCATGATAGGTTTTTGTGTATGCTTCAACATACTCAAGAGATTTTCCAATTAGTCTTGAAGGATCTGGAGGTGGTATGTTTTTATATGCATTTCCAAATGAACCTAAGTCGAAACAACCACAAGATTTCCATTCCGCTATAACTAAATAACTTTCAACATCAGCATTTGCCTGTGCTATTGCTTTTGCTATCTCTTCATTTTCTGTTTCTTGAGCATTTATTATTAGGGGAATCAACAACAATATCGTACTTAAAAATAAAGAGATAGATTTCTTCAGCAATTTCTCATCTCCTTTCAATATTCTGCACCCCCTTTCGGGGTCAGGCTGAAAACTGAAATCTACGGCATAATTTTATTTTATCTTATTAAAAGTAGTTTTTGCATTGTCATATAATTTATTGATTCAAATTTCAAGAAATAAACACCACCGGGAACTTTCTCTCCCCTATTATCAATTCCATTCCATGATACGTCAGTGGTCAGTGAATAGTGATCAGTGGTTAGTGTGAATGTCTTTACCATCCTTCCACTTGCATTATAAATCTTCAAACTATAATTTTGTTGTTCATTAATCCCTAACAACCTAATATTAATTACTGACGTAAATGGGTTGGGATAGACTGTTAAAGTTTTTCTGACTCCTGATTTCTGTTTTCTGTCTTCTGAACCTTCAACCCCAACAGGACTCGTGAGCCAGGGATCATAATTCACCCACTGACTGACCGAATCACCTATTCCAGGACCAAATCCACCAGGACCGCTTGAATCTCCCCACCAATTATTTAAAGCATCTATAGTGAGCGTTGAATCTGTATTTATAACTCCATAGCCCGTATTGCCTGTAATATTACTGTAATGTATTACCGGGTTCGCTAAATCTCTGGAAAAGATACCATCCCCATTATTATTACTAATTATACAACTATCAATGGTCGGGGAACAACTTGAAATCGCACAGTGAATTCCAGCACCTTCGTTTGCTGTGTTATCTGTTATTGTATTATTGATGATGGTTGGTGCACAAACACACCCTGGAGTTGTACCACAGAAGATACCTCCTCCTTCATCAGCTGTGTTCATGGTGATTGTATTGTACGAAATTAATGGTGAAGATTCGATAACGAGAATACCCCCTCCGATATCTATGTTATTGATATTGCCTGTAATGATGTTATTGGTAATAATAGCATGGGAATAAACATAGCAATGAATCCCGGCACCAGCAGGAGATGTATTATTGCTAATAATATTGTCGGTGATAAATGGCGAAGATTGGGTACAGTAGATACCTCCACCTGTAGAAGCATTATTCTCTGTGATAATATTTTTCATAATTGTGGGTGAATTGTTGATGTAGCAGTAAATACCACCACCAATTGTTGAATTCCCGTGCGTAATTGTGAAACCCTTTATTATTGTTGTAGAGTCGACTCCTACATCTAATATAATTACTTTTGCAATGTTACTACCATCAATTATTGTTGTATCACGACCATATTCACTTATGAGGTCAATCCCCTGTGTATTGGGCCAAACAATATTCTCAAAATATGTACCTGGTGCTACAAGGACTGTATCATTGTTCGCACAAGAATCCAATCCTACCTGAATAGCGTTGAGTGTGGAATCCGGGTGTACGTATAAAACTGTTGCATGTGATAGACTAAAAAGGAACAACGATAATACCACTGCTACTTTCAGTGCACTACGATACTTCATTTTTTCCTCCATTATTACTTTTATTAGGTTATTTGAACTTCTACACTTTTACGTTTCCCTACTACAATAAACTCATTCCTCTTGATTTTCTTTTTTAATATTACGAGGATTCTAAAGGTTGTATATTATTAAGTTATTATAAAACTTTTTTATAATTTGTCAAGGTGAAATTGCGAAATTTATTTGTCCCTCGTTCAACACTTCGAGAATCCTCAGTACTCCGCTCAGGACAGGCTACATGGAGTTTATCCTGAGCTTGTCGAAAGAATACTCGAAATGACATCCTTTTTTGGAGTGCAACGACGATGTCGTTGCAAGCAAAATCACCGATTTTGCACTCCATAAAAACAAACGGCAAAGAAACTTCGCTCTGCATCCGATAGTGCTAAGATGTTAGTTTAATTATTAGCTCCTCCCTATCGGGATATTTTTTAACTAATTCTTTTTGCACTCCTGCTTCAAAGTCAGATTCATCGAAGCCTGGTGACATTGTGGTCCCCATTAATGCGAACTTACCGCCTTCTTCTAAAAAACATCCCTGCCATGTATTCTTATGTACAATTACCTGAGTTTGTTGGTTTTTATCTATTTCATGTCCTAAAGTTATTAAATCAGAAGTTCCATCAGGATGAAACTGCAACATTGTAACAGGGTCTCCAAGATAAAAATGAAAGATTTCATCGGTAGGTAATCTATGAAGTAATGAAAATACTTCTTGCGTTAGAAGATAGTATATTGCAGTACTTAAACGTTTTGATTCTTTGTACCTGCTTGGTAAAAAATCTTTTGGGATTATTTCCTTTGAATGATATGTTTCTCTATAATACCCACCTTCTCTTGGTAAAGGTTTTAAGTTAAGAATTTTTATTATTTCTTCTGCAGTAAGCATTGTTTCTCCTTTTTCACTTTTAACTTACGCAGGCTAAAGCCTGCGGCTACATTTACTTCATTGAATTTAAAATGATGTAATTAAGTAATTTAGCAATTGTGTTATTTACTTTTCACTTTTCACTTTTTACTTTTAACTTGCGCAGGCTAAAGACACTGTGCCAAAATACCGTTTTAGGTAGGCGCAGGCTTCAGCCTGCGGATATAACTGATTGATATTCAATAACTTACGCAACCTAAAGGTTGCGGCTACAATGCGAAAATTCATATTTTGTCATAGTATGTAAAGCCTGCGGCTACATTATTAGAACTGGAAAGAGTATGTGAATTTTGCGACGAAGATATTGTCAACCGTTTCGTCAGTAAAGCTTTGTGAATAGTTATAGACCAAATAAAAAATTGTTCCAGGTGCAAACTCATAGCCAAAAAGGAAATTGTTGTTTAGGTTTTCGATGTCATTAAATGAAAATGTTTCTTCAACTTCATTGTTTGTCTCTGAATCAGCCTGAAGAAAAATACGGAAAAATGCTTTATCGGTTGCTTTATAAGAAATACGCGTATTAGTTAACCACTGCCATTTTGTTTCACCAATTCTAACAGTTTGAAAATACGGAAAGACTGTGATTCGTTGAATTGGTTGAATCAGGAATCCAAAATGAAAGAATTTAAATGACGAATCGTATAATCTACCAAATCTATAAGATGAAGCGATACCGGCCATTCCCCCAACATTACTCTCTATACTGAATCCAACGAATCTATTCTTAAATTCATTATCACCATATCGCTCATAATTTCTTTCACCATTAATACCTATTCGCCATTTGTTGCTCATAACAAAATTTGACCGGAATTCTATACTGGAAACTGCCAGTTTATCACCAATTTCCTGAATGATATCAAAATTTGCACCGACCTCGAGCCACTTTGATATGCCCTTATCACGTAATAGTCTTTGCCAGGCATAACCAGAAAAACCCTGTTTATTTATGTCATAAGCTGGAATGAAACCTTGATCTATCCTGAAGTCAGGACCAAAACGACCTGCAATAACACCTCCACCGTAAGTACTTGTTTCACCCTCAATCCCGACATGACCCGCCAATTGATCACCAGAAACACCTGTATTTCTTGTTGAGGCGAATTGGGAAGTAAGAAGGAATGGACCATACACTGGATGATTGAGGTCAATTGATGCAGCTTGACTAGAAGTGTCTGAACGTTGTTTATGGGTTATTAATGCACCGAGTGTAGTAGTAGTAAAAAGCTCTTGCTTGACTCTAAGGACTGAGAAATTTTCATTTGTATCATCGGTCTGGACATCGAGAGCAAGGACTTCAGTAGATTTTATTTTACCATAGAGTTTCCCGCCACAAAGAATTTCATTCATACGACGGGTATAAAACAGTTGGATTGGTGTTCTTAAAATACTGCTGCCTTCAAGAAAAAACGGACGCTTTTCAGGATAATATAATTCTTCTCCCTGTTCATAGGAGAGATTAAATCTATATGGATCTGCTTCTATCTGTGCGAAGTCAGGAAACATAGTAGCATTAAAAATAAGATCTGATGTGACATCATATTCAAAGTCGATGCCTCCTCTTAGTGATAACGAGTCCTGTTCGTAACGAGCAGCCGCGTAGGGAAGGAGTTCAAATCTCTTAATTTTAGATTTTATAGAAAGTCCAGTAAGAGTACCGTATTTGGAGACTTTACACCATAATTGAATCGGAGAAAGGCTTGTACTTTCCCAGTTGGGTCGCTCAATACGCCAGAAATTGATGCCCCAGATAAGACTGTCAACATGAGGGAAATTGAGTTCAGAGAACGGAATTCTTATCTCCATCTCCCATCCATCTTCAACAAGATGGGACTTCGTTTGCCAGTGTGCATCCCATGTTTCGTCAACATTACGTCCATCATCAATAATTCTTCCATCGAGTTTTGCTCCGAGGAGATTGGACATAAAATAGTAAGCATTGCGCCTATC
>JADFUQ010000398.1 GCA_015222065.1 Bacteroidota bacterium | reverse complement strand
TTTCCATCAATTCTTATAATAAGTGGAGTTACATACAGGTTATTAATAAAGAAACCGATCTCGACAAACAGCATGAAAAATGCAGAAGAGCAGGTAGTGAATATTCTTTACTGCTTAAACAGCATAAGCATAGTGAAATTGTTTTGGTAGATGCGATGGGAGAACCAGGTCTGCTTCTTGCTTTTACTGAGGGATTAGTGTTGGGCAACTACTGTTTTCTAAAATATTTTGGCGATAAAGCAGAAAAAAAACATCCGTTAGAAAATATACTGATAGTATCAGATAAGCTGGATAAGCAAGAGATTGATGTTTTAAAAACTTTAAATGAGGCAGTTTATTTTGTCCGTGATATGGTCAATGAACCTTTATCATTCATGAATGCTGTTCAATTTTCGGAAACCGTGAAACAATTGGGAATTCTTGGTGGTTTTTCAGTTGAAGTTTTTAATAAGAAGAAAATTGAATCACTGAAAATGGGCGGTTTACTTGGTGTGAACAGAGGGAGTATTGATCCACCTACATTTACTGTAATGGAGTGGATGCCTGATAATGCGGTAAACAAAAATCCATTGGTTTTGGTTGGGAAAGGAGTTGTATTTGATACAGGGGGGTTGAGTTTGAAGCCAACCCAAAACAGTATGGATTATATGAAATCGGATATGAGTGGTGCTGCTGCTGTTGCAGGAGTGATGTATGCGGTTGCACGGTCAGAAATTCCGGTAAAAGTTGTTGGTTTATTACCTGCCACAGATAACCGTCCTGATGGAAATGCTGTGGCCCCGGGTGATGTTATTACTATGTATAATGGTATGTCTGTGGAGGTTTTAAATACTGATGCTGAAGGCAGGCTGATTTTGGCTGATGCTATAAGTTATGCAGGTAAATACAAACCCGGGCTGATAATTGATATTGCCACTCTGACAGGCTCGGCAGCATTGGCAATTGGGAGGTTTGGAATTGTTGGTATGGGAAATGCTGAAAGCAGATACATGAAATCTCTTATTCATAGTGGGAACTATGTTCATGAAAGGATTGTGGAATTTCCCTTTTGGGAAGAATATGATAAATTACTGGAATCTAATATTGCTGATCTGAAGAATATTGCCGAACGTGATGCAGGAGCAATAACTGCAGGAAAATTCCTTGAAAAGTTTACCGGCTATCCGCTAATTCATCTTGATATAGCCGGTTCAGCCTTCCTTAAAAAAGCAAATTCATACCAGGGTAAAGGAGCTACTGCTATTGGTGTCAGGTTATTGTTTGATTTCATACGCAATTTTCCGAATCTTTTTGATAAGGATAGGTAATCATTAATTGGAATTACTAACTTTCGGAGTTAATTTGTAAGAAGAACCGGTATTATGGAACACAATAAGATAAAAGTTGGAATTACCCAGGGTGATATTAACGGTATTAGCTATGAGATTATTATTAAAACACTTGAGGATAACCGGATAAGTGAAATGTGTACCCCAATTCTGTATGGGTCTCCGAAAGTGGCGGCTTATCACCGGAAAGCAATCAAAGTATCTAATTTCAGTTTTAACCACATAAAATCACCTGAAGAAGCAAATTTTAAAAGGCCAAATATTATTAATATTCTTGATGATTCTGTAAGGGTTGAGCTGGGTAAATCAACCCGGGAAGCGGGGCAGGCATCACTAAAAAGCATGGAAATGGCAGTTAGCGATCTTAGAGATGAAAAAATTGATGTCCTGGTAACAACTCCTATAAATAAGAATAATATTCAGTCGGATAGTTTTAATTTCCCGGGACATACAGAATATCTTGAAAGTTTTTTTGGAGAAAAGGAAGCTTTAATGATTATGGCGAGCGACCTGTTGAGAGTAGGTGTTGTTACTACTCATTTACCTGTTGCAAAGATACCTGAACATATTACAAAGGATAATATTCTCAATAAACTAAAACTTCTTGAACAATCATTAATTCAGGATTTTGGGGTTCATAAGCCGAGAATTGCCGTATTGGGTCTGAATCCACATGCCGGTGATGAGGGAGTATTAGGATCAGAAGAAATTGAAATTATAACACCGGCTATTGAAGCAGCAAAAGAGGAGAAAATTCTCGCGTTTGGTCCCTACGCGGCGGATGGTTTTTTTGGGTCAGATAATTATTCAAAATTTGATGCTGTTCTGGCTATGTACCATGATCAGGGTCTTGCTCCCTTTAAAGCTCTTGTTCGTGGAGTTGGTGTAAATTTCACGGCGGGTCTTCCAATAATTCGCACGTCACCTGCTCATGGTACGGCTTATGAACTTGCCGGGCAGGGAATTGCTTCACCCGACTCTTTCAGAAATGCACTTTACCTGGCTTGTGATATTTATATGAACAGGAAAGCATATACAGAAATTACATCAAACCCGTTGGAATCAAATACTTATAAGGATACACCTGCCCAGGAATAATTTATGCATTCATGCTTCTTTAACATACTCCGGAAACCATGAGTTTTGCTATCCTGCTAAATAACATACAATTATTAATATTATAACAGACTTGTAAGTAATAACAACCTCAATATTTAGTAATTTTGTTTCAATTATTCTTGTATAAAATTTAAATCCAAAAAAATCCAATATCATGGCTAAAATTACCCGTCAAGTAGCACTTGATTATCATTCAAAAGGCAGACCGGGAAAACTTGAAGTAATCCCGACTACATCTTACAGTACACAAACAGATTTGTCTCTGGCATATACTCCCGGGGTAGCTGAACCTTGCCGGGAAATAGAATCTAATCTTGATGAAGCTTACAAATATACAATGAAGGGAAATCTGGTTGCTGTAATTTCCAATGGAACTGCTGTTCTTGGTCTTGGTGATATTGGCGCCCTGGCAGGTAAACCTGTTATGGAAGGGAAAGGATTACTGTTTAAAGTTTTCTCTGATGTGGATGTTTTTGATATAGAGGTAAATGAGAAAGATATTGATAAGATTGTCGATATTGTGAAAGCAATTTCTCCTACATTTGGAGGGATCAACCTGGAAGACATAAAAGCACCTGAATGTTTTGAAATTGAAAAAAGATTGATAGAAGAATTGGACATTCCTGTTTTTCATGATGATCAACATGGCACAGCAATTATTTCCGGAGCCGGGTTAGTTAATGCTCTTGAGTTGGCAGGCAAGAAAATTGAAGATGTTAAAATTGTTGTAAACGGGGCAGGAGCATCTGCAATTTCTTGTTCCAGGCTTTATATGGCGCTTGGAGCAAGACGAGAGAATATTGTTATGCTTGACAGTAAAGGTGTCCTGAATAAAAAAAGGAAAGACCTGAATAAATACAAAAAGGAATTTGTTACGGATAGAGATATTAGCACACTTAAAGAAGCTGTGAAAGATGCAGATGTTTTTCTTGGATTATCAGTTGGAGGTGTTATGAGTAAAGAAATGGTAAAAACAATGGCTCCCAAACCAATAGTTTTTGCTATGGCTAATCCCGATCCTGAAATATCTTATGAAGATGCTGTTGGAGCCAGGGATGATATCATTATGGCTACAGGTCGTTCAGATTATCCAAACCAGGTGAATAATGTACTTGGGTTCCCCTTTATTTTCAGAGGAGCTCTTGATGTTAGGGCTACAATAATCAATGAAGAGATGAAAATAGCAGCTTCGCATGCTCTTGCTGAACTGGCTAAGGAGCCGGTTCCGGAAACTGTTACCAAAGCTTATGATGTTAAAAGTATTGTGTTTGGTAAAGAATATATTATTCCTAAACCGCTTGATCCACGATTGATATCCAGGGTTGCTCCTGCTGTAGCAAAAGCTGCTATTGAAACAGGTGTTGCCAGGAAAAAGATAACTGACTGGGATGCTTATTGCCAGGAACTTGATAAACGCCTGGGTTATGAGAATGTCCTGCTTAGAAATATTCAGAATATAGCACGTAAAGATCCAAAACAAATAGTCTTTGCTGAAGGTGATAACCCGAGGATACTGAAAGCTGTACAGTCTGTTGTTCATGAAGGTATTGCAAAGCCTATTCTTTTAGGAAAC
Organism: Bacteroidota bacterium; assembly: GCA_015222065.1. Classification (GTDB taxonomy): domain Bacteria; phylum Bacteroidota; class Bacteroidia; order Bacteroidales; family VadinHA17; genus JADFUQ01. The sequence continues at coordinate 4,754 of JADFUQ010000398.1, read as the reverse complement.
AAAAAGAAAATTGCTGATCTTATTAATGAAAATGCTCTTGACCTGCATGATGTCCCGGTTATTAATTATCAGTCTTTGGAGGAATCAGGAAGAAGAGAAAAATATGCGGAGTTGATATTTAAAAAAAGACGAAGAAAAGGAATTACATACGATGAAGCTTTGGAAAGTGTTCAAAACCGCAATTATTTTGGGGTTATGATGGTTGAAAGTGGTGAGGCTGATGCTTTCATTTCAGGTTTTTCAAGTAAATATGCTGACACAATCCGGCCTGCTATTCAACTGGTTGGAACAGACAGCGCATTGAAACATATTGCAGGGATGTACATTGTGAATACAAAAAAGAAGACCTTTTTCTTTTCAGATACAACAATTAATTTTAAACCAACAGCACAAACATTGGTTGATACTACTCTGATTACAGCTGAAAAAGTCAGACAGTTTGGTATTGATCCAAAGATCGCTCTCGTTTCATATTCCAACTTTGGAGCATTCAGGGATGGAAGTCCGGGGATGGTTCGTGAGGCAGTAGAAATACTACACCGTGATTATCCCGATTTAATTGTTGACGGAGAAATGCAAGCTAACTTTGCTTTTAATAAAAAATTGAGAAAGAGCAAGTTCCCATTCAGTAAATTGGCAGAAACAGATGTCAATACAATTATTTTCCCCGACCTGGATTCAGGAAATATTGCATACAAAATGATGCAGGAGATAGGGAATGCCCAGGTTATCGGACCTGTTTTAATGGGTATCAGGAAATCCATTCATATCCTACAGCTAGAGAGTTCGGAAAAGGAAATCGTTAATATGGCAGCTATAGCATGTGTGGATGCCCAGGGCAGAAACGAGGTATAATTAGAGTATGTCTATAAAGTCGAAAGTATAAGTAAATAGTGAAAATCACAAATAACAAGCACCAAATATCAAATAAATTACAATATTCAAAAATTCAATAATCAAAACAGTTTCGGTCATTTGATAATTGATATTTGGTATTTATTTGTTTTTTGTTATATGGTGCTTTATTTACGAAAATGCTTTAATTTATGGACAAAAACTAATTAGGTTCTCTAATATTGAAAAGTAGTTAATCTTGTGAATTAATCCTGCTATTTATGTATGAATATATTCAGGGCAAATTAATAGAGGTAAGTCCTACTTATGCTGTTGTTGAAGCTGGTGATATTGGTTATTTTATCAATATTTCTCTTAATACTTTTTCAAATATTTCCGGGAAGAATGAAGTTAAACTGCTTATCCATCAAATTGTCAGGGAAGATGCCCAGCTCTTTTTCGGATTTGCAGATAAACATGAACGGGAAATTTTCAGGATGCTGATATCAGTGTCAGGAATTGGGGCAAACACAGCCCGGTTAATGCTTTCGGCACTTTCTCCCTCCGAACTCAGTAAAGCGATTATGGAAGCAGATATTAATCTCTTGAGAAGTATAAAAGGTATTGGGGCCAAATCAGCCCAAAGAGTCGTTGTAGATCTAAAGGGAAAGGTTGGAAAATCAGACGATGTAAGTGAAATTTTCAAAGAAGAAAGCAATACTTTAAAAGAAGAATCGTTATCTGCTTTAGTAATGCTGGGATTCTCAAAAGCTTCTGTCCAAAAAGTACTGGATAAGATCCTTAGGGAAAAACGGGATATAACAGTTGAGGAGCTAGTGAAGAAAGCATTGAAAAGATTGTAATGCTCTAATAATATTTCCGTGGCACTTGAAAAATATTCTGAGATATATTATTGCCGGGATTGTAATGTTTTGGTCAGTATCGTCACCGGTACTGACAAGGACTACTTATTTATCATACCCGGAAAAACCGTATTCCCTTTCCCTGGAAGTACTGCAACAGGACACAACCCGGAAGGATACTACTGTTGTTGATCTTCGTTTTCCGTTTAATGACTATTCGGGTAACCCTTATATTAGAGAAGTACAATCGGAATTGTACCTGAAACTTCCCTCTAATATTAGTTCAGTGGTAACCTATGATCCTGAAAAAAATGAATATATTCTTCAGGATAAAATTGGTGATCTTAATTACCGTACACCTGTCCACATGACCCTGGAAGAATATAAAAAACATATATTTGAACAATCAGTAAGAAAATATTGGCAGGAGCGGGCCAGTGGTGAAGGTACTGATTATCGTTCATCAATTTTGCCAAAACTCCAGTTTGGAATTGAAGGTATTGATAAGGTATTTGGCAGCAATACCATTAATGTTATTCCACAGGGCTCGGCAGAGCTGATTTTTGGTGTTAATATCTCAAGAATTGATAATCCATCCCTTTCCGAGCGGCTTAGAAAAGTAGCTACTTTTGACTTCCAGGAAAAGATACAAATGAATGTGACAGGCACCATTGGCGATAAAATGCGATTGGGAGTGAATTATAATACTGAAGCTACTTTTGATTTTGAGAATAAAACTAAACTTGAATACTCAGGTAAGGAGGATGAGATTATTAAGAAAATAGAGGCCGGTAATGTTACTTTGCCACTCTCCGGATCCCTTATTACCGGCAGCCAAAGCTTATTCGGTCTGAAGACTGAGCTTCAATTTGGAAAACTTACTGTTACTAATGTCTTTTCACAGCAAAAGGGGGAAACTTCAGTTATTGATGTGAAGGGAGGGGCTCAACTTAGTGAGTTTGAAGTAAATTCTGACGAATACGAAGCGAATAAACACTTTTTTCTGTCTCATTATTTTCGGGATACTTATAATACCGCCATGAAAAACCTGCCTGTTATTAACTCAGGTGTAAATATTGAGCGGATAGAAATTTGGGTAACAAACAAATCAAATAATTTTGAAGATTCCCGGAATATAGTGGCATTTTTAGATGTTGCCGAATCACAAAAAAATATTTATAATACAATTCCGGCATTCGCACAAACCGGTACGGGACCATATCCGTATAATGATTTGAATGGTATTTACCAGGAAATGGTGAATAATTACCAGGAGATAAGAAATATTAATCAGGTAACAAATACACTTGCACCTTTATCCCCCGGGTTTACTATTGGACAGGATTATGAGAAGATTGAAAATGCCCGTAAACTTACCCCTCGTGAATTTAAACTTAATAAACAACTTGGGTATATATCTATAAATTCAGCACTTAATGCTGACCAGGTTCTGGCTGTTGCATACGAATATACATTAAATGGCAAGGTTTACAGGGTTGGCGAATTTTCCGCGGAGGTTGGAGCTCCTAACTCTTTGATATTGAAATTGATAAAAGGAACAAATTTAACTCCCAGATTACCTTCATGGGATCTGATGATGAAAAATGTTTACGCCCTTGGTGCTTACCAGGTAGAAAAGCAGGATTTTGAACTGAATGTTCTGTACCAGGACGATAAGACAGGTAATGCAATAAATTATCTTCCTGAAGGTAAGTTAAGCGACCAGATTTTATTGCATGTTCTAAATCTTGATAACCTGAATTCACAACTTGAACCATCACCCGATGGGAAATTTGATTTTATTACCGGGATAACCATCCTGCCTGAATCAGGAAGAATTATTTTCCCTGTTCTGGAGCCGTTTGGGCGGGATCTGAGACAACGGATTGGGAACGATGCTATTGCTGAAAAATATGTTTTTGAAGAACTGTATGATTCTACCCAGGTAAAAGCGAGGCAAATGGCGGAGAAGAATAAGTTCAAAATTGCAGGTACCTATTCTTCATCTTCAAGTTCAGAGATCCAGCTTAATGCCCTGAATGTTCCCCAGGGGTCGGTAAAAGTTACTGCCGGCGGAATACAATTACAGGAAAATGTGGATTATACAGTGGATTATAATCTTGGAAGAGTGAAGATAATTAATGATGGACTTTTAGAATCACAAACTCCCATAAGAGTCTCGCTTGAGAGTAATCAACTTTTTAGTATTCAAACCAAAACTTTGCTGGGGACACATTTGGATTATCGCTTTTCAGAAGATTTTAATATCGGTGCAACCATGTTAAATCTTACCGAAAGACCTTTAACCCAGAAGGTTAGTATTGGTGATGAGCCGATATCTAATACAATTTTGGGAGTTAATGCCTCTTATCATACTGAATCACAATTTCTTACAAGCGTAATTGATAAAATTCCTTTTCTTGAAACAAAAGTTCCATCCAGCATTACTTTTACCGGTGAGTTTGCTCACCTTATTCCGGGTCATTCACGGGCAATAGAAAAACAGGGCATTTCATATATTGATGATTTTGAAGGTAGTGAGATACCGCTTGATCTAAAATCAATGAATGCATGGGTACTTGCAAGTACACCGCAGGGACAGAACGCGTTATTCCCCGAAGCAATATTGAATAATAATCTGGCATATGGATACAACAGGGCTAAACTTGCCTGGTATGTAATCGATCCCCTGTTTTTAAGAAACACATCTACCACTCCTAACCATATAAAGAGTAATCCTGATCTGCAATCAAGTCACTATGTAAGAGAAGTGTTTGAAAAAGAGATTTTCCCCTACAAAGAAAGTATTACAGGTATCCCAACCAATTTGGCAGTATTGAACCTGGCATTTTATCCTAACGCAAAGGGGCCCTATAATTATGACCTTGGAGCATCGGCATTCTCTGCAGGAATTGATAGTGAAGGAAAACTTTTATATCCCGGATTACGATGGGGCGGGATAATGAGAGAAGTTCCTACTAATGATTTTGAAGCTGCCAATATCCAGTTTATTGAATTCTGGCTGATGGATCCATACGTGGAAAATGAAGGGCATTC
>JADFUQ010000397.1 GCA_015222065.1 Bacteroidota bacterium | reverse complement strand
TATTCAGGTTTGGGAAACCGGCGACAAAGAGTTGATCCGCCATGAAGTATTGAGGAAACTTAATGCAGCTAAAGGGGGCGGATATATTTTCCAGTCTGACCATTCGGTTTCCAGTGGAGTGTCAGGGCATACCTATGATTACATTGTAAACTTAGTTCGGGAGTATGGAAAATATCCTCTTCAACTGGGTGCTTTCGATGAAGAAATTTAAAACAAAACCTTAAAACAAAATAACTATGCAACGTTTTGGAATGATCATTAGAATAAAACCGGAAAAAATTGAGGAATACAAAAGACTTCATGCAGATGTATGGCCTGATGTTTTAAAGATAATAAGTGAGTGCAATATCCGGAACTATTCAATCTACCTGAAAAATGATTACTTGTTCAGTTATTTTGAATATACCGGGACTGATTTTGATGCCGATATGAAAAAGATGGCAGATGATCCCGTAACCCAAAAATGGTGGGAGGTTTGTAAGCCTTGCCAGGTACCATTGGAAAAACGTGAAGAAGGAGAATGGTGGGCCAATATGGAGGAAGTCTTTCATCTGGATTAATTTAACTTTGAAAAAACCAGATTTAAATCATGTATAAAACACAGCTTTTGTTTACTACAGTTCTTTTATTTGTATGTGTTCAATTACAAGCACAACAAAATATCACGATACCTGACCGCTATGCCCGGATTGGAAACAAGGCACAGGCATTACGTCTGCATTTGCTTGAAGAGAAAATACCAGCCACACTGCCGGAAAAAAATCTACCGGTGAAACACGACCGAAATGCAGTTTATAAGCCGGTAAAGAAAATGAGTACAAGTGAAGATCTGTACCGGGAACTGGAGAAGATGCGGAAGAAATATGAGCCGTTCATGGCGGATTATGCGCCTGAAATGGAAAAAACACGTAACAGGATTGAATTGAAAAAGTTTTTGTGGCGGGAAGAGACAGACAACGACAAAAAGGATTTCAGGAATGTGCTTGATGGTAAAGGAAAATGGCAGGAAGTTTCCATCCCGCACTTTGGCGCACCCCTTGGCAGGGCTGTTACATATTATTTTAAACGATTTAGTATAAACCGGGAAATGCTTGACTTCGGAAGCCTTTTTGCCTGTTTCAAAGGAGTGGATTACAAGGCGCATCTGTTTGTAAATGGATATTACATGGGTTCGCATGAGGGCTTTTTTGCTCCGTTTGAATTTGAGATATCAAAATATATTAATGAAGGTGATAACTTTCTGGTTGTTAAGGTGGAGAATGATTTTACAACAACCGGGGGGAAGGATAAAAATGGGAACCATGTGGTTGGCAATAAGATATATGCATCAACAGGTCTTGGTTATGATGACCCTGAAACGGGCTGGCACCATTGCCCGCCTGGTATGGGGATTTGTCAGGACTGCTATATTGAAGCCCGTGATCCCCTTCATATTTATGATGTGTTTATCAGACCCCTGCCCGAAAAAGAGAAGGCAGAATTGTGGTTTGAAGTCAATAATTTTAGCGAAAATCTGAAGGACATCAGGCTTAAATTATCAGTTTATGGTCAGAATTTCAGGGATACGATATTTGAGGGTCAGGAGTACATCCCCAGGACAACGTATATACCGGGGGTAGGCGATCTTGCTAAACCTGCAGACTGGGAAGAAAGAAGATTAGAAATGGGGTATGGTGTAAATTTCCTGAAAACCAGCGTACATATTAAGGACCCTCGCCTGTGGTGTAATAAAACTCCCTGGCTCTACCAGTTACAGGTAAAGCTTTATAATGAGAAAGATGAATTAACCGATACCAGGGAATTCCAGTTTGGAATGCGTTCTTTTGAAATGGACACCCTGAATGTTCCAAAAGGGAGAATATTTTTGAATGGAGAGCAAATAAGGCTCAGGGGCGCCAATACCATGGGCTTTTTACAGCAGGATGTTTTCAAAAAAGACCTGGACCAGTTGCGTGACGATATACTGCTGGCAAAAATTTGTAATATGAATTTCTTGCGACTTACCCAGCGCCCTGTTCAGGCGGAGATTTATGAGTATTGTGATAAATTGGGTTTGATGACCCAAACCGACCTTCCCCTGTTTGGTGGATTGCGTACAAATCAGTGGGCTGAATGTGTAAAGCAGGCTGAAGAGATGGAACGGCTGGTCAGAAATCATCCATGTAACATCATGGTAACCTATATTAATGAACGGTTTCCTAATGCCGAGGGGAAACCCCAAAGATGTATGAGCACCGCCGGGGAATACTACCGGCTGTTTGCAGCATGCGACCAGGCTGTCCACATGGCTAATCCCGACCGGGTGATAAAAGCCGGTGATGGCGATTACGATCCACCTTCGCCAGGCTTGCCCGACAGTCATTGTTACAATGCCTGGTACAACGGACACGGCCTGGGACTTGGGAAATTACATAAAGGTTATTGGCAATGGGTAAAGCCGGAATGGTATTGGGCATGTGGAGAATTTGGCGCTGAAGGATTGGATAACATTGATGTAATGAAAAAATACTACCCGGAAGCATGGTTGCCAAAAAACCGGGAAGATGAAAAAAAATGGAACTCCGGTTTTATAAAATCAGCACAGACACAAAAGTTTCACTACATGTGGTTCAATACTCAGTACAGCGTAAAAGATTGGATCGAAGCAAGCCAGGAACACCAGGCATGGGCAACCCGCCTGACAACCGAAGCTTTTCGCCGCGACTCAAACATGGTCTCATTTGCTATTCATCTATTCATTGATGCCTGGCCTGCCGGTTGGATGAAAACAATTATGGATGTGGACCGGCAACCCAAGAAGGCATTTTTTGTTTACCGTGATGCCCTGGAACCCCTGATGGTGAATTTGCGAACTGACCGATACCATTTTTTTTCAGGTGAAAAAATAAATATTGAAGCCTGGTTGTGTAACGATTTGAACACCATTCCCCAGGGTTATAAAATTAAATATCAGTTTGAAAAAATGGGAAAAGTAATATTTGCTCATGAGGTTGATGCTCAAATACCTGTTAACAGTTCAACATTCCAGGGATATATTAATTTTGAGGCTCCGGATGTAAAAACAAGGACAGATTATCAATTGCGGCTTGCCCTGTTCGATAAAACAGGAAACGGATTGAGCCAGTCGGTAATCGATCTGGATATTTTTCCGGCAGCTAAACCGGTAAATGGTGCGCTCTGTTGTTCACCATCGGGGCAAGGAACAGCTAAAGTAATTGCTGGAGAATTGTCACTAAAACTGTTCGAAGATTTTGATAATGCAGAAACATTATTGATCGATGATTATTCCTGGTATGAAGCTAACCGGGAGAATGTCAACAGATTAGTAACAGCGGGCAAAACAGTTGTTTTTGTAGAATTGCCACCGGGTGAATATCGTATCGGTGAAACCAAAGTTGAAGTGGAAAAAACCAAAAT
>JADFUQ010000396.1 GCA_015222065.1 Bacteroidota bacterium | reverse complement strand
GTTACCTATGTTTCAGAGACAGGGTAAAATCGCTTATAATGCAAAACTGGATAATTCTTTGGCAATGGATGAATATTTTGATCATCCGCATAAGAATTTCAGGTCTATTCATATCGCGGGAACAAACGGAAAGGGTTCTGTTGCTCATATTCTTGCTTCTATTCTTCAGGGAGCCGGTTTCAAAACCGGGCTTTATACATCTCCACATTTAAAGGATTTTCGTGAAAGAATACGGGTAAACGGGGTGCCTGTTCCGGAGAGTAAAGTGATTGATCTTGTTACTCAAAACAGGGAATTACTAGATAAAATCGAGCCATCATTTTTTGAAATGTCCGTTGCAATGGCTCTCAAACACTTTTCTGATGAAGAAGTGGATATGGCTGTTATCGAAACAGGAATGGGAGGCAGACTCGATTCAACAAATATTATTACCCCTGTGTTATCAGTAATTACCAATATCGGCATGGATCATAGCATTTATCTTGGCAACAGCCTGGAAAAAATTGCTTATGAAAAGGCAGGGATAATTAAACCCGGGGTTCCCGTAGTTGTAGGTGAAACGGACAAAGAAACGGACCATGTTTTTATTGATAAAGCCCGGGAAACTGGTTCTGAAATAGTGTTTGCCGACCGGAATTTTAGTTCGGAATACTCATTTATATCACTTGACGGTTTGCAGGTAATGAATATTGAAAAGAAAGGTGGGGAGGGATATCCTGAGTTAAAGATTGATCTGAACGGGATATACCAGCGAAAAAATGTTATTACTACTTTACAGGTAGTAGAAAAGTTAAATGAGATAGAATTAAGAATAAGCCTGGAATCGCTTTATAAAGGAATGAGACTTGTAAGAAAGAATACCGGATTTCGGGGGAGATGGGAAGTATTGGAAAATAATCCGCTGATAGTTTGTGATACGGGACATAACAGGGAAGGTCTGATTCTGGTAATTGAGCAGATCAAGCAGACTGCCTGGAGGAATTTACATATGGTTATAGGGATGGTGAATGATAAAAATATGGCTAATATTCTTCCATTATTTCCGGTGGAAGCAAATTATTATTTTTGCAGACCTGATATTCCCCGCGGGCTGGATAGTGAAATTCTTAAGAATGAAGCAGCCGGTTATGAACTGGCAGGGCAATCATATGGCACAGTAAAAGCTGCCCTGGATGCAGCAAAGCAACAGGCAGGTAAACAGGATATGATTTTTGTAGGGGGCAGCACTTTTGTAGTTGCAGAAGTATTATAATTTAGAACCCGTCTTTAAAGTCCGAAAGTTTAAATAAATAGTCAAAATCACAAATAGCAAGCATCAAAATTCAAATAAATTACAATATTCAAAAATTCAATGATCAAAACAGTTTCGGTCATTTAGTTATTGATATTTGGATATTATTTGTTATTTGTTTTTTTGAGATTTGTTATTTACCATTTGGTGCTTTATTTCAAGAATGCTTGACTTTATTAACAGATACTAATTATTTTATATTTCTTTTTGCAGAAATAAAAAGGAGGTTTATATTTGCACTTCGTTAGGGCGATTAGTTCAGTTGGTTCAGAACACCTGCCTTACAAGCAGGGGGTCATCGGTTCGACTCCGGTATCGCCCACAGCACAAAAACTTCACCCGGACTCTTTGTCCGGGTTTTTTTACAAAGGAACCGCATCGCGGTGAAGTTTTTGGGTTGCGAAGACCCCCAAATTGGATTACGAGCGCCGCCTGACGAAGGAAGGCAAGCGAGTAATCCAGTATCGCCCACAAAACAATTGATTGCTGAATCGTGCCATTAACTTGTTCATTAAAATTGCTTTTTTTATTTTTATAGTCTTTAATTATCCGGTTATTAGCTCAATACAATGATATTTTTTAAAACCAAAGCAACATGAAAAAAACTTTTAGGATTTTGTCCATCAGTACCGTAATAATTTGTTTACTGTTAATTATAAATACTGGTTGTACTGACGGTAAAAAGCTGATAGTTTCAGATTTAAAATGTGAATATATTTCAAATCCTCTTGGAGTTGATATACAACAACCAAGATTTTCCTGGACTATTTCCAGCGAACTTCGTGGTGTGTCTCAATCAGCTTACCGGATTTTAGTTGCCGGCAGTCCCGGGAAATTACACAGGAAACAAGGGGATATATGGGATTCGGGAAAGGTATTATCAGATAAATCAACAAATATAATATTCCAGGGTATTCCGCTTCAAAGCGGGAAAAAATATTATTGGAATATTAGTGTATGGAACCACGATGAAAAGCAAAGTTACCGTAGCGAAACTGCTTATTTCCAAACAGGATTATTAAGTATGTCTGATTGGGAGGCTCAGTGGATTACTGCCGGAGACACTTCGCTGGCGGCTCCGCTTTTTAGAAAGGAATTTGAAGTAAACAAACAAATCCGGCATGCATATGTTTATGTAACCGGTGTAGGGAATTACGAACTCTATCTTAACGGCGAAAAGGTTGGTCGTAATGTATTGGATCCCGGGATGACAGATTTTCGAAAAAGGATACTTTATTCTACTTACGATGTAACAGAACAGTTGAAAAAAGGTTTGAATGTTGCGGGTGTAATACTGGGTGACGGCGCGTATCGTATTTATAGAGTGAAAGACCGTTACGGTTGGGGAGGTCGTGGTTTATGTATTAATACTCCACGCACAATATTGCAGCTTGATATTACTTACATGGATGGGAGCAAGAGCCAAATCATTACGGATAAATCGTGGAAGTTCTCAGACAGTCCGATTATTTTTAATCATTTATTTGGAGGGGAAGACTATGATGCCAGGCTGGAAAAACCCGGCTGGTTTTCGGCTGGTTTTGATATGTCAGACTGGCAAGAGGTTGCAGTTGTAAGCACCCCCGGTGTGGTTTTACAATCGCAACTTATGCCGCCAATGAAAATTGTTAAAACCATCCATCCTGTTGCTGAAACCAATCCGGAACCCGGTGTTTACCTGTATGATATGGGCCAGAATTTTCCGGGTTGGTGGCGACTTCATGTAAAGGGTGCGTCAGGAGTGACATTGCGTATCCGTGGGGCAGAAACACTAAATGATTCTATTTTCCCCAAATCATTGCAACCGGGAGATCATCTTAGTACAAAGCATGCATATCACTCCCGCGTATGGACTGATTATACTCTGAAAGGAGATGGTACGGAAGTTTATGAACCAAGGTTTTTTTATACCGGATTTAGGTATGTTGAGGTAACTACCGGTAATCCTGATAGTCTGGAATCATTAGAGATAGAGGGACGTGTGGTACACTCTGCGCTTGAACATAATGGACAGTTTGTAACATCCGATTCCCTTTTAAATCGAATTTACAGGGCTGCAAAATGGTCACAAATTGGAAACACACACAGTGTGCCAACAGACTGCCCCCATCGGGAAAAGGGTGGTTATACCGGTGATGGTCAGATAATTGCAGAAACATCTATTCACGATTTCCAAATGGCGTCATTTTATACCAAGTGGTTAAATGATATGCGTGATTCCCAGTTTGAGAATGGCAGGATCCCTAATACATCGCCTACCCTGGTAGGTGGTCATGGTGGCGGAATTGCATGGGGAAGTGCCTATGTATTGCTTCCCTGGTGGATGTACCAGTATTATAATGATATAAGAATTATGGAGGATCATTATTTGACAATGAAACACTACCTCAATTATCTCTATAATTTAGCAAAAACAGATGCCAATCCCGGGGAGTCTTATATAATTAATGATTTTGGAGGATATTGGGATTCTCTGGGGGAATGGTGTGCTCCGGGACAATCTGACGGACCAAATCATCCAATGGTTAATACTTATTATTATTACCTCAATACATCTGTGATGGCAAAAATTGCGGTAGTGCTCGGGCATAATGATGATGCTCTGAAATATTCGGCACTTGCAGATACCGTTAAAAGGGAATTAAATAAGAAATTTTTTGATCCTGAGACAAATCTTTACGGTACTGATACATTATATCAAACTTACCAGTTACTGGCTTTGGCAGGTGATATAGTGCCCGAAGGACACCGTGAGGAGGTGTTACAAAATTTAATTGATGATATCAGTATTACACATAACGGACATTTGAATACGGGTATTATCGGAACCAAATATCTGTGGCAGGTATTGGCACATGCCGGTCGTTGTGATCTGGCATATACTGTGGCAACCCAAACCACATACCCAGGTTATGGATACTGGTTAGCAAATGGAGCTACAACCTTGTGGGAAAAATGGTCAGGAAAAAATTCTCATAATCATCAGATGTTTGGTTCAGTTTCCGAGTTTTTTTATAAATACCTGGCTGGTATCCGGTCTCCCATGGATTGGGAAACAACATCCGGGTATAAACATATTCATATTCAGCCTTATGTTCCCGACGGATTATCCTCTGTTGAAGCTTCCCTGAAAACTATCAAAGGTATTGTTGAATCGGGTTGGCAGAACCAATCCGGTTCATTCCGGTTAAGAGTAGTGATCCCGGCAAACAGTGATGCTTCAATAAGTATCCCGTTATTAGATTTTGAGAATATATCTGTTACGGAAAATGGCAACCCTGTATGGGTGAACAGAGCTTTTGTTGAAGGAGTTCCGGGTGTAACTAATGCTTTTATTGGTAAGGAATTTATTACTTTTTCAACAGGGTCGGGGAGATATGATTTTATATTGTCTGGCGATTAATAGTACTTAAAGTGAACTAAAGTTTAAAGTGAACTAAAGTTGAGAAGAGAAGAAGTTATAACTTTAGACACTTTAGTCACTTCTTCATTTAGGTATAGATAATTCGTAACCTGTAACTTGAGACTTCTAACAGATCGCTATCCAGCAACCAACTACAAGCTATCAGCCATGAGCTACTCATATCATATCCCTTGCCGTATGTAACATATGTGTTAATTATTGGGATATAACTGTTAGGTTTATTCTATCCAGGTGTTATATATTTGTTCTGTAACAAATAATGACATTACTATTGCAATGAGTGATGATGAAGTGAACCAATGTGCGTTGAGGTCCAATATGAATTACAGGAGAAATATATTTTGTAGTAAATCCTGTATTAGTGCGGTGTTGGACAAATAAATAAATGTCATCTTTCCTTAGCTCCTTTTACGGACATTTAATGGAGGCTGCCTCTTTCTATTCTACAAGAAGAGGCCGCCTTTCTTCTTGAACCATTTTTCCATTCTTCCATTCTTCCATTTTTCCGAATTACCCTTAAATGCATACTTATGTAACATATGTATCAAAATGTGGGATATATGTGTTAGATTTTTATTCATTGTATATTGTATATTTATTGCTGAATAGGGAGGGTTAAATAAAAGTTATACCTATTCTTGTAAAGTTTTTTCATAGGGTACCGGAAACCGGACGTTTGAACGTCCGGTTTCTTTTAATAAATGGCAGTAAGGGAAAAGTTTTTTCATAATGTAAAGATTCGTCAAAAAAGTTTAAAAAAACTGGTCATACAGTTATTTTAATTGTATTTTTATTTGTTTCCATAATTTTTACAGTATTAATTAAAACAGATGAATCATGGCCAACAAAGAAGACCTACTAAAAACAATTAATGATTCTTTTAAAGAACTTACAAAGGATGCCGATGATCAATCAGCCGAGTATAAAATATTACTTGACCCACCGGCCCCGCCTGTAATACAGAAAGAAAAGGAGGGTGAAGGAGGAACAAAAGTTTCTTTTGAGAAATATATCTGATAAGACACACAAGTTGGTGTTTTACGTGTTTATGGCTTATAGAAAAAACATGTGTTTGACTTTATTCAATAGACTTTAAACCAGGCGGGACTTGGAAAACAAAGAAAAAAAGCCGGATATCCTACTTGTTCCACCTATAACAAGCCCATATTTTGTTGATAACCGGAAGGATTTTTTACCCGTTGGATTATTAACACTTGTTAGCAGTTTAAGAGAGAACCAATTTACTGCTGATATATACAAGCCAACAATATTACTCCTGGAGGAAAATGATTATTTAGGTTGTGCAGAAGATATCTTAATGAACGACCCTAAAATTATCGGATTCTCTACCTGGTGTCATTCCTTTCCCTCGGTAATAGTACTTGCAGAAAAAATTAAGGCGATAAATCCCTCAATACCCATTGTACTTGGCGGTCCGCAGGCCTCCATTCTTCACAAAGAAACACTGGAAAGATATCCCTTTATTGATTATGTATTACGTAATGAGGCAGACCATAATATTATCTTGTTACTGAAAAATTTATTGCGAAAGAACAGGAGCTTTCCGGAACTTCAGGATATTACAGGACTAACCTACCGGAATGCCAGGAACATGGTTATTGCAAATCCATCACAGCAGGCAGTTCCTGATCTGAACTTTTTACCAATTCCTGCTTATGAAAAAATACAATTTGATGAATATTTAAGCATTGATGTTGGACGCGGTTGCCCGTTCAACTGTACTTTTTGTTCCACCAACCAATTCTTCTCAAGGTTGTACAGGGTAAAATCGGTTAAAAGGATAATTGAGGAGATGGATTATTGCTATGATTTGTTTAATGCAACCTGGTTTGGGCTATCTCATGACATGTTAACCCTTGATAAGAATTTTGTTCTGGAATTATGCAAAGGTTTATCAGAGCATAATAATAAAACCGGAAGGAAGTACACATGGAACTGTTCAGCTCGTACTGATTGTATTTCTAAAGAGTTGTTGACTGCTATGAGTGAAAGTGGTTGCGTAGGGATCTTCTTTGGAATAGAATCCGGTTCAGAACGAATACAGAAACAAATTAAAAAGAAATTAAAGATAAATCAGGCGCATGAGATCATAAATAATAGCTGTTCTGTTGGTATCCGAACATCGGTTTCATACATGGCAGGGTTTCCTGATGAAACTAAAGCAGAGTTAAAAAAAACCATGGAATCGATTTTTATTACTGCTTCAATGGGAGCTAAACCTCAGATGACACTTTTATCAATTCTTCCGGGCACACCGTTATACTCCGAGTACAAGGATAAACTGAAGTATGATGGTTTGCTTTCAGGGTTTACCGGAATTGGCACAAAAAAATTTCTTGAAAAATTTATCAAAAACGATCCTGAATTTTACAGTTCCTTCTTTTACCTTCCGGTAAAGGAACTATCAAGGCCTTTAATGACTTTTACCAGCAATCTTGTTAACCTGGTGCATTTCTTCGTGCCAACATTGATGGTTGTAAAAGAATCGACCGACCGGGGGATCGAAGAAATTTTGGAGTTGATAGATGTTGATATCATAAGTAAAAAAGAGCAAAACGACTTAGTTAGCAGAAGGTATGCACTTGAATTCCTTGTGAATATAATTAAGAAAGTTGTTGCTGATAATGCGAACAAGTTACCCGGTTATATTTCAGACATTATGCAATTAGATATGACAAAGGCATTTATGGCAATAAAAATGACTTTACTTAACCAAAAAAAATCTTTATCAGATGAATTTAATGATGGATCAGGGGATATTGACCCTGCCGATTCAATAGAAATCTTACCGGTTTGGAAAATTCTCTCACTAAATTATTCTTTATTAGAAAAGACTATTAACTTCAAAGCTTTTAATAACCAAAAATTGAAATCAAAAATTGGAAAAAATAAATATTTAGTGATAGGATTATCTGAAAATGAATCGGATGTAAGTAAACTTTCAGACAATTTATCGTTTGTTTTAGAGAATCTTTCGAATATGAGGGTCTCAGAATATTTACAAATGTGTCGCAAGAGATATGATGAAAAAACTTCCTGGGAGATACTGGATGACATACGGGAAATTGGCGTGATTCGGATTATGGAAAATACTGAAATACATGTTTGATACTCTTTATAGTTATCACAGATTATTGCTTGGCTTTATTTTATTTCTTTTTGCCGGGAATGGATTGTTTTGTCAAATTTCTCCTGACAGTTCAAAATTCAATATTTCGGATTTTCGCGATAACACCCATAAGGTTAGTATATTAAATGATTCTGCCTGGTTTTTTATAGATACTGATCCTGATAAAGCACTAAATTATGCCAGGAAAGGTTTGGAGTTAGCAAGAGAATTAGATTATTCCATTGGAATTGCATACTCTTATTACAGGATGGCATTAGTCTTAAGAGAAACAGGCAAATACATTGATGCTTTAGAATACTTGTCAATTTGTATGTCTATGTATGATGAAGCTGGACATAGATCAGGAATTGCTGCAGTAAATAATACTTACGGGGCTTTGCATTACGAACTAAAAAATTATTCCGAAGCGGGTGAATATTTCAGGGAATCCATTAGGATATATAAAGATATTGGAGACACAGTGAAGCTAGGTAGTTTGTATATGAATTTAGGTTCTGTATTGAATGAATTGGAAAAACACGATTCCGCTTTTTATTTTTTTTCTATGGCAAAAGAGATACTTCTGGAGACGGATGATCAGGAAGATATGGCTTATTTGTTCCTGTGTATTGGTGAATACTTTGAGCTAACTGGCAGGATTAAAGAAGCTAAGAAAAATATGTTTGAGAGCCTGGATATAAGCAAACGCATTAATAATAAGGGTGCAATGCTGGATGCATATTATCATCTGGGCCGGAACTATAACAAGAATAAACAATATTATGAAGCAATAAGATATCTTGATACGGCTCTGGTATTTGCTTATGAAACCAAAAAACCCGGAAAGAAAATACTTATTGCAGAAGAACTAATGATTGCTTATTCAGCTTTGGAACAATTTTCACAGGCTTTTTATTACGCTGAGCTTTTTATAAGTATGAGTGACACTTTGAGAGATGATGACCGGAACAGAGAAATGGCAAAAGTTGAATGGAACCAGCAATATGAAAAGGAGAAGGAACTAACTGCTGAAAAATTAAAAAGATCAAGATTATTTATGATCTTACTTATTTCCGGCACAGTGCTTATTGTCGTTTTAGTTTTTATTATCTACCGGAGCTTCCGTATCAAACAAAAGGCTAACCGGATACTGTTAGAGATGGACCAATTAAAGTCGCGACTCTTTTCCAATATCTCTCATGAGCTTCGTACACCGCTTACCATGATTATGAGTCCACTTGAGGAAATATTATCAGATGAACCCGGAAAAAAACCCTCCAGGAAAACAATTCGAATGATGCAACGCAATACAAAAAGACTGCTGAACCTGGTTAACCAAATGTTAGATCTGTCGAAGCTGGATGCCGGAAGCCTGAGATTGGAACTGGTTCAGGAAGACATCGTAAAATTTTTAAGGGTTCTTATTATTTCGTTTGCTTCAATTGCTGAGAAAAAATTAATTAGCTTCCCATATAAACTGCCTGATGGGAAATTTATTACATGGTTTGACCCTGATAAATTTGAGAAGATAATTACTAACCTTTTATCAAATGCATTTAAGTTTACTTCCGAAGGAGGGGAAGTTAAATGTGAAGTTAAACTACCTGAACAGGAAAATGAGTTGATGGAGGTGATTGTTTCTGATACCGGTATTGGAATTCCTTCAAATGAAATTGATAATGTATTTGACCGCTTTCACCAGGTAAAAAGCAGCAATTATAATAGGGTTGGTGGTACCGGCATCGGTCTTGCCCTGACAAAGGAACTGGTTGAATTGTTGCATGGTAAAATAGATGTCAGGAGTAAATTGGGAAAAGGAACCACTTTCACTGTTCGGGTACCCGTTGGAAAAGATCACCTGCGGGAAGAAGAATTTCTGCTAAAAAAACCAGATGCAATAAGTGCCGCTGATTATTCAACTGATCATGATGATATTAAGGATAGTGGAGAGAGTACAGAAAATATTTTCCAGGGTACAGGATCAAAAGATGAACCTCCTCTGGTATTGATTGTTGAGGATCATACCGATATCCGGACACACTTGAGGGAAAAGCTTGAGGATTCGTTCCGTATTATGGAAGCTAATGATGGAATTGTTGGACTTGATAAAGCTACTGAAAACATACCTGATCTGATACTTACCGATCTTATGATGCCACGTATGGATGGCGTTGAAATGTGCAAAAAAATAAAAACGGATGAGCGTACCAGTCATATTCCTGTAATCATGCTCACTGCCAAAGCTGAGGAAGAAGATAAACTGGCAGGTCTTGAAACCGGAGCCGATGCCTATATTATCAAACCGTTTAGTATGAAAGAAGTAAAGTTACGGGTGAGGAAATTAATTGAACAAAGGAATAAGCTTCGTGACCAGTTTAGCCGTGAGATAACTCTTGAACCAAAAGATATTGCGGTTACGTCAGTTGATGAGAAATTCCTTCAGAATGCAATGATGGTTATTGAAAAGTATATGGATGATAATGAATTCGAGGTCAGAAAGTTACAGGATGAAGTTGGGATGAGCAGGATGCAGCTGTTCCGTAAACTTAAAGCCCTTACAGGGCAGACCCCAAGCGAATTTATCCGTACAATACGGCTGAAAAGAGCAGCTAAGCTTTTTAAGCAAAACTATGGAAATGTTGCCCAGGTTGCCTATGAAGTAGGATTTAATAACTTATCTTATTTTGCGAAATGCTTTAAGGAGTTGTTTAAAGTAGCTCCGTCAGAATATGGCAAAGCGCCTAGAAAGTAATACCTGCCCTTAAATCCAGGAAATCGGCTACATGCCTGTGAGCTTTAATATTTATTCCGGTGAAAACCCGGTCAGAAAATTTGAATAAGATACCATATCGTTGATATACTGCATCCAAAGGTTCAAAAGGAGAATATAGATAAAAACCCAATTGCTGATTTAATATGAAACGTCCAAGCAGTAATTCATGTCCGAATAATATTCCTGCCCGGTGGTGATCAATTATCTTTCCGTATTTATTTGTAATCTGATTCTCCTCAGCGAGATATTTAATCTCTCCATCATTTATCCATTCAATGCCACATGTCAAAGCATTGATTCTGCCAATCCGTTCACTGAAATTACAACCCAAACCACTTATAATGTAATTCTTTGAATTTTTACGGTCAATTTTCCCGGTACCGAACAGGTATATATCAAACCTGAATTTCCCCGGATTAGGAACAAGATCAGAATTTTTTTCTCTATTGGGGAAATGAGCTGGTGACAGGGACCAGTCAAGTCCGGCATTAATAGTCGGGAAGTTTATACCGAGATTGGGTTGCTTAATGCCGCCGTTGGAAATATGGCTATAGTTGCCTGCAATACGCAGGTTCATATTTGGAGAGACCCTGTAATTGAATCCCATGTTCAAGACAACGATAAAACTCAAGTGCGATGCGTTAAATAGATCCTCAGGATTTTCTTCCGGATCATAAATTTTTGTCATATATGCAGGTCCCATGCCAAACCGGATAGAAAGACTGAAAGGCTTCTCTGCACTGATGAAGGGTTCAATAAAAGGGTAAAGAGCAAATGCACTGCCAATAATTTCAGGATTCGAAAAATTTGTATATAAAAATGAAAAACCGGTTCGGGGGTAGCAGAAACAGTATTGCCAGGTTTCTTTTTTAATAAGATGCCAGTTAATATCCACCTCAATGCCCCACGGATTTGTATGGGACAGCTCTTCTATCTTATTTGAATGGGGAATAATAAACCCCCAATGTGATCGTAACCCAACGATTACCGGAGCAGATGTAGTATCCTGTGCCTGGCTATAACAGGGTTTGGACAGAAAAAAACAAAGGATAATAAATGCCCTGAGATTAATGTTTAAAGAATTTATCATATACAATGTCTGAACACATAATAAAATTACAAAATACCAGGTAATTATCAAATTTGGATGGTATGAAAGTGGTTAGGAGAATATGTGAATATGAAACTGCTTTCGGAAGGGTAATTTTGCTTTTATTAATACAATTTAGTTAATTTATGTCGAAATATCCTTTTAAAGATTTTAAAAATAAGTTGCGCAAGTTGATACGGATAATGCCTAAAAGGCCTGATATGAACTAAAATAAACTAAAATGACTAAAATGAAAAAAAGACCAACAACAACTCTGATTTTAACTATCGTTGTTTTAATGATTGTTTTTTTAGCTAATTCCTGTTCGCCTAACAGGGAAAGCAATGAAGAATTTAAAGTACCGGAAGAAGATTTTCTCGCGGAAGGAATGACAGAAAATCCTTTTGGTGAAGACTGGACCTTCCGGAAAGACCTGCCTGCCTATTCAGACCTTGGATCAGGATTGATAATTGCCGGCGTTTTTCAAAATGAAAAGCAGCTAAGGATCGCGTTCAACCTTGTAGATAATCCGGTTTCCGGTTCTAACAAAACAAATTGTATCATAAGCTTCAACCC
>JADFUQ010000050.1 GCA_015222065.1 Bacteroidota bacterium | reverse complement strand
CTTTCAACTTTTAACCTTCAACTTTTTACTAACCTGTAGTGTTACAGATATAGCCATTCAAAATAAGGCTTAATAGTATTAGGTTATCTTATTTAATGCCTGGGAAAGATCGTCAATCAGATCTTCTACATTTTCAATACCAACCGATAAACGTACCAATCCGTCTGTAATTCCGGCTTTCAGTTTCTCTTCTTTGTTTATACCCGAATGGGTCATTGAAGCAGGATGCTGAATAAGTGTTTCAATTCCGCCAAGGGAGACTGCAAGAGTTGCCAGCTCTACATTATCCATAAGAACTTTTCCTGCATCGAGGCCACCAATTAATCCAAAACTTATCATAGTACCGAATCCTTTCATTTGCTTTTTAGCAAGCTCATGCTGCGGGTGTGATTTTAGCCCGGGATATTTTACCCATTCAACAAGAGGGTGTTCTTCGAGCCATTGTGCGATTTTTGCAGCATTTTCCTGGGCTTTTTCGATACGGATTGAGAGGGTTTTAACACCTCTATGAACAAGGTAAGCCTGGTGCGGGTCCATATTGCAACCAAAATTTACCATTATATCTCTGATTTTTTTGTATAGAGATTCCTCTTTCGCTACAATAACTCCGCCAACTACATCAGCATGGCCGTTAATAAATTTTGTAATAGAGTGGAACACAACATCAGCGCCCAGGTTAAGAGGATTTTGGAGATAGGGACTTGAAAAAGTATTATCCACAACCAGAGGAATCTCATGTTTGTGTGCGATTTTTGCAATTTTATGTATATCGGTTAGTTGCATAGTGGGATTAGAAGGTGTTTCGACCAGGATCATCTTTGTGTTAGGCATAATCGATTTTTTTACATTATCAGGATCAGCAGTATCCACAAAAGTAGCTTCAACGCCAAAGCGGCTGTAGTGTTTTTCGATCACATTGCGTGAAGGTCCATATACTGAAGCTGTACTTACCAGATGCGTACCTTGTCCGAGTAAAGCCAGATAAATGGAATTAATTGCACCCATCCCCGAGCTGGTTGCAATTCCTCCGAATCCGTTTTCAAGTTCAGCTATCGTTTCTTCAAGGGCATTTATAGTCGGGTTCCCAAGCCGGGTATAAATATATCCGTCGTCTTTACCTGAAAAGCAATCAGCCCCGTGCTGTGCGTTTTTAAAAGAAAAAGTTGATGTTTGAAAAATAGGGACAGTTACGCTACCCATTGAGTCTTCTAGTTCTCCTAAGTGTACAAGTTTTGTGTTGAAACCGGAATTCTTCTTTTTCATAAGTTATATATTTTTTAAGTATGATAATAATTTAGATTAAAAATTTCGTAATAAATTGTAAATAATCAGTCCACAGTCGGCAGTCCACAGTCGGCAAGAAAGCAAATAGCAATCAACCAATTAGAACACAATAATAAATAGTAAAAATCACAAAAAACAAGCATCAAATAACAACTGATCCACCAGCTGGCGGAAACCTCATGAACACCTTTGAAAATTAATTATTATGTGAGTAAATAAATATCAAGTTTCAAAATTCAAAAAAAGAAAATAAAAAAAGAAAAAATAATGTATTAGCAAATTCTGTTTTGAATTTTTATTTTTTTGTTAATTGGAATTTATTTGTATTTTGTTATTTGCTATTTGTTATTTACCATTTGCCTGCCCCGTAGGGAAGTTTACCCTGTGAAATTGCAAAGCAGTATCTAACAGGGCATGACTGTACGGGAGTTATTTAATTCATAATTTGTTTGACTTTATGGGCTGACATTATAGCCCAGTTTTCAAATTGCCGACTGAAGACTGTAGACTGCAGACTTAATAATGCAAAATATAATGAAAATAGTCATTTTAGAGATTCTAAATATAAGACATTAAATAGCCACAAAAATTTATATTTATTTAATTTGTTTCAAACGTTTTGCCATATGGTTTGCAAAAACAAAATCGTTTAATTTTTCGTTATCTGTATGAAGGATATCTTTATTTGTGCCTTCCCACCATTTTTGTCCCATGTGAATAAAAACAATCTTTTCACCAAACTCCATTACCGAATTCATATCATGGGTATTTACAATGGTAATTGTATTAAATTCATCGGTAATTTCTTTGATCAGGTTATTTATCCTCAGGGTTGTAATAGGGTCTAATCCTGAATCAGGCTCATCACAGAAAAGGTATTCCGGATTAAGAACTATGGCCCTGGCGATGGCAACCCGCTTTTTCATTCCACCACTAATTTCAGAGGGGTAGAGATGATTCGCGTTTAAAATATTAACCCTGTTCAGACAAAAATCAGCACGCTCCCTTTTTTCTTTATAGCTCATGTTTGTGAACATATCAAGTGGGTAGATAACATTTTCCTCAACAGTAGAGGAGTCGAAAAGGGCACTTCCCTGGAATAGCATCCCAATTTTTTTTCTAATTTCCTTCTTTTTTCTAAAATTAAGTTTGTTGTAAACAATATTGTCATATTTGATCTCACCCTTATCTATATCAAGTAAACCAACTATTGACTTTAGAAGAACAGTTTTTCCTGAACCACTCTGACCGATAATAAGATTTGTTTTTCCCTTTTCAAATTCAACACTGATATCTTTAAGAACAGTTTGACGGTCAAAAGATTTCCATATATGATTTACCTTTATCATGATAATAACAGTTGGGTAAGGATTACATCGCAAAGTAATATTAATATACAGCTGTAAACAACTGCTTTTGTGCTGGAACGTCCCACTTCCAGTGCTCCACCCCTGACAAAATATCCATAATATGAAGAAACAGATGTTATAATAAAAGCGTAGAATACAGCTTTAATAAGAGCGTATGTTACATAAAATGGGATAAATGCAAACTGAATACCATATATATAATCTTCAGATGACACTACACCTGTTGCTGTTCCGGCAATCCAGCCACCAAACACCCCAATAACTATACTTATCATGGTGAGCAGGGGATTAAAAAGAACAGATGCAATTATCTTAGGAAGGATAAGATAGCTAGCGGAGTTCACACCCATAATTTCGAGGGCGTCAATTTGCTCTGTTATCCTCATAGTCCCTATCTCTGAGGCTATATTAGATCCGATTTTTCCTGCGAGGATTAATCCTACCATAGTAGATGAAAACTCCAGGATAATAGTATCGCGTGCCATCAGTCCTATCAGGTACATTGGGTAAAAAGGATTTTCAGTATTGTAAGCTGTTTGTAAAGTTATTACTGCACCGGTAAAGGCGGATATAATAATAACAATACCAATAGAATTGACTCCCAAACTAATAAGTTCTTTAAGGGTTTGGTTATAGTATATTTTACTCTTTTCAGGTTTTGAGAAAACCTTTGTCAGCAGGATAAAATATTTTCCAAAGTGGTAAAAAAACTGCATACTTTAAATTTTCGTAACTATTCAGTGTCTAAATGAATAAATGATTAAATGAGTAAATGATAAAATGACTAAAATGTTACGAGTTTCGTGTTACGAGTTACGAGTTAAGGTCTTTGAATCCTGAACTTTGAGCTTTGAACTCTTTATTCTTCCTTACTCAACTACTCACCTTACTCAACTACTCACCTTACTAATATGAATACAAATATCATAAATATTATTGATTTACCGGAAGATAATCAGATGATATCTTCTAATCAAACTATTTTGTTAAATATTTCACTTAATAGGAAAATATTTAGTAAATTGAAACTGAAAAAATGTAGATTATGGATAAGAACAATTATTGTGTGATTATGGCTGGAGGGATAGGAAGCAGGTTTTGGCCTTATAGTCGCACACAAAAACCAAAACAATTTCTTGATATTCTGGGAATAGGAAAGACACTTCTTCAACAAACATTTGACAGGTTTGCTGATATTTGTACTAAAGAAAATATTCTGATCGTAACTAATGCAGACTATAAGGAACTTGTTCTGGAGCAACTTCCCGGGATAAAACCATCCAATATTCTGCTTGAACCATTGAGGAAAAACACTGCCCCCTGTATAGCTTATGCAAATTATAAGATAAACGAAATAAATCCTGGCGCTTGTATTGTTGTTGCACCTTCTGACCATTTTATACAAAAGGAAAAAGAGTTCAAAGACAGGATAAAAGAGGGTTTTAAGTTTGTCAGAAACCGGGATGTATTATTAACACTTGGAATAAAACCTGACAGGCCTGAAACAGGTTACGGATATATTCAGATTTCAAAGGGGGAAGTAGCAGGCACAAAAAACAACCTTAATAAAGTTAAAACATTTACTGAAAAACCTGATTATGAGTTGGCTAAGGTTTTTTATGAAAGTGGTGAGTTTTATTGGAACTCCGGGATTTTTATCTGGTCGCTCAATTCAATAATGAATGCATTTTACAAACACTTATATGAAGTTGATAGTATATTCAGGGAAGGAATTAGTTTTTTTAATACTGATAAAGAAAACGAATTTATTCTTAAAACATATTCAAAATGCAAAAACATTTCCATCGATTATGGCATAATGGAAAAGGCAGATAATGTATATGTATTATGTTCTGATTTTGGCTGGTCAGATCTTGGTACCTGGGGTTCGCTGTACGATAAATTAAAAAAGGGCAAGAATAAAAATACAATAACCGGACAAAATATTTTCGATTATGATGTTAAAGGATCTATTGTGAAAGTATCGGGTGATAAGTTTGTTGTATTGCAGGGTTTGGAAGATTATATTGTTGTTGATACAGATGATATACTTCTTGTCTGCAAGAAAAAAGACGAACAGAAAATCAAGCAATTTGTAAATGACATAAAGCTCAGCAAAGGGAATGAGTATATATAAAAAAAAGACACTTTTGCAGTGTCTTAAGTTTGGAATGATAAAATGAATAAATGTTTATTACTATTTGCTTACTTGTTGACTGACTGCCGGCTGTTGACTGCCGACTGATTATTAAAGATTAGTATTCCCAGAGATCATGTTCAAAGTTGAATAACCATTCTTTTATACGTTGTGCTTCAATTAGCGCATCTTTCCCTGTTTCATAATCACTTATCTGTCGGTTATTGTAAACATTTGATTCCGCAATGATTGTGCTGGAGAATCTTCTTTGTATAAAGAAATCGTCAAAAGAAATCCGATGAGCGTCATTATTGGAATTAAAAATTTCATGATTTGCAAAGGTATTCCTGAAATCAGGATAATAAATCCAGCATATTCTTGATTTTTTAAATTCACCAAGTTCACTGTCATAATAATGCCGGATTGGCATTATTCCAAGGATTCTGACATCCATCCGGGAGTGTTTTTTATCAAAGAACCACTCTTCCTGAATATGGATCTGCTTAACATCTTCAGGGCTTGGTTCATTAACAATTATAGTATCCCGATAAACACCAGGGGCTATTTGGATACTTGTTGAGTCAGATTCAGCTCCCATTTTCCTGTCTATATCAGCCTGTGTGATCTTAACGGTCATATCATCACCTACATCGGCGTCGTAAGCATTTACTGTTCCCGACTTAATTTCAGCGAGAATTATATGTATAAGATTTACACGATCACCAATTGGATCAATAGGGAAGTACAAAGGTTGATTCATTTTTTTTCTAAGGTCGATCACCCTCCATATCTTTTTTGACCACATAACATCTGCTTCACGGAGGTGAGAGTAAGGAATTGGTGTTTTTTCCATAATATCTTTATCATATAAGCCTTTTATACGTGCAGCGGATTCCTGTGCTGAAAGTTTCAGAGTAGAAGCGAATAAAATACTTAGAAAAAGTATTCCGGGAATTATTATTCTATGTTTTTTCATATCGAAAATAAGTTTATTGTTATTCAATTCTCAGAACAATTGGAGGAAGTGACCTTTGACGACCATCGGGTCCAACTGCTTTAATATCGGTAAATACAACACGATCATTTCTCTTTAATCTGTTAATTAAGCTTTTCTGGGGTACTGTAATTCTATTGCTTTTTGATGGTTCGGTAACGGCAAACCCACGGTCGTTTATTTCAATTGTAAAGGCGGTGACATCATAATGTATATCGAACAGGAAATTTTCCAGTTCAGCAAAAACTGCCACCTGGGCACTTAGCATTGATTTTGCAATTGCCCCGCTGTTTTTACCACCAACTTTTGCCACAGGGTTAGGTACTGTTTCTACCCTGAAAGGGAGGGGTGCAAATGACCGTCTTATACCATTAATTTCTGCTGTAACTGTAACATTGGCCATTTTCCCCGGAGTTCTCGGACTTGCAATAAATGAACCACGAAACTTCCTGGTAGTTCCCCTTTTTATTGTGCCGTTTGTCATAGAGGCAAATGTTTTATCAGAGGCTGCACCGGAGACGGAAATATCAACAGGATTTTGTACACCAACATAGAAAACATTCATCGCAGTGGGAGAAACTACTACATTGGGTGGTGCCACTGTATATTTTTCTTCGAAAGGATAACTAACTATATTTCCATCAGGGGCTTTCATTTGAATAAGACCACCCCAGGTTTTATCTCCAAGAACAGTAGGTTTTATCTTGTATATTCCACGTCCGCGTTCATCAACAGTTAATGTTTCATAATTACTACCGATCATACGATATTCCTCAATTCCACTGGCATTAACAGTAGTTTCATATTTACCAACTAAAACTTCAGGTTGTTGAGTTGTATCTGTGGCAGCAATGAATACCTCAGCCTGGTATTCGTTACCTCTCATAATATAGTTCGAATTAGTAATTACCGTTGGGACCAGTTTATTAAATTTAAAAGCCCCGGCGTCAATTTGCTGATAAAGGAAATTAAGAGTTTCAGCTTCAGAATTCCTAATGTCGCTTTGTAATTTGGATAACAAGGTAATTGAAGCAATAAGCGGTGATGCCTGAAACATATGATTAACCCAAAGCTCCTTTTCTCCTTTAATTACAGGATCGTCTGTATTAAGACCGGATTCGATTGAATTTGAGGCACTAATATTCTTATTTCCAATTATATCCAGTAAAAATATACGGTATTCTTCAATTGCAGCTTTCAGGTCAAATGCCTTTCCATTCTGGTCTGCTCCGACAAGTATCTGTGAAGGAACATTGTTCTCGTCAATTTTCTGGATATTATCGACAATGATTTCTCCTTCTGGTGTAAGGGCCTCACTATCTTTTCCTTCGGCTGTTTGAATAATCTCGATTTTTAAATCCTGTAAATAATCATACATCTCGTTAGCACGTTCCTTAACCTCGTATGCAATGTTTTTCCAGGGGCCTGCTTTTTGTGGATTTTCACTAGCAGCCTGATCGAATTCCTGGTAGATCAAATTATTTTTACTGCTAAAATTGGAAGTTGTTTCAGTAAGACTTTTGTCAACAAGTTTAAAAGCTTCCACGGCTTCTTTTGATACATTCAGCGCAAGCAATGCTGTAAGTATCAAATACATCATACCAATCATTTTTTGTCTTGGGGTTTCTTTTCCGTGAGCCATAATTCAGGGATGAAGTTTATAATTAAAAACAAATATAGTACTATTTACCCATTACGTTCATAGCCGATAACATATTGCCGTATATTGTATTCAGGGCAGACAGGTTGTCGCCAAGTTTTGAAACTTCTTCGCGATATTTCTTAGTATCTTCGGCAGTATCTCGCAAATTAATCATCATTTCATCAAGGTTTTTATAGAGAGCGTCAGAGGTTTTGAGATGACCATCGGTTCCCTGCAATTGAAGCTCATAAACTGCATTTAAAGCAGACATATTTTTGTTAAGAGATTCAAGTTGTTCGCCATATGATTTACTACCATTTTCAATAAGTGAGAAGGATTCGGATAATTGCTGATAATTACTCCCTGATTCTGTTATCAGGTTAGCTGTTTTGTCATATGACCCGGAGAGTCTGGTGACAGATTCTTTTAACTCTTCGGTTGATTTAACATATGATTCCGTATAAGAGTCAATGGCTGTAGAAGCTTGTTTAATATGATTTACATAATCGTTTGTTGCTACTCCAGCATTAGATATATCAGATAGTCTCTCGGTAGTTTCATTAAGTTTACTAAGCCCTTTTCCAAGCTTATTAAAAAGATCAGGAGTAATTTCTCCTTGCTCAAGAAGAGTATCAAACTTTTCTAAAGCAGAACTGCTTCCTCTGCTAAAAGAAGCTGGGATTTGATCAAGTTCTTCATCCTCCTCCATTCCTGCTAATTCAGGATAGACAAGAGTCCAGTCAACCTCTTCATGAAGTGGTTCGAAAGCTGAAAAGAAGAAAATGGTTGCTTCGGTAAGAAGTCCAGCTGTCAACAACGTTCCGGCGAGGGCCCAGTGTTGAATTTTGAAAAGTGCACCAACAATTACAACTGATGCCCCAAATCCATAAAGTTTTGACATAAAGTTTTTCCAGCCGCTGCTTTGTACTAACTCAGTTAAATTCATAGTAGTTGAATTTTATTATTAATCAAAAAAAAATATTTAATAACCCATATATGAACGAACATTCCTGAATCCTATAAATGATTTTGCAGAATCTTGATATTCATATGTTCTCGAACTAACCTGAAGATAATATCCAATATCTTTCCATGAACCGCCTCGTATTACTTTTCTTTTCATAACAGGAGGCTCATCCGTTCGTGCGTTGTACTGGTAATTTGGATTCATATCATGTGTGAACACATATGCTGATTCGTCATAAGCACTTGATGTCCATTCGCTTACGTTGCCTGCCATGTCATATAACAAGAATTCGTTCATTGAGTAAGAACCAACTTTGTTTGCAACCAACGCTCCATCATCAATATAGTTACCACGTAATGTCTTAAAGTTAGCCAGAAAACAACCCTCATCATTTCTGGTATATGGCCCACCCCACGGGTATTTGGAATGATCTAAACCACCCCGTGCAGCATATTCCCATTCTGTTTCAAGAGGAAGACGGTATTCCTGAACCCAGGCATTACCCTGTTTCGAAAGGTAACTATTCAAATAATTTGTTCTCCAGGCGCTGAAAGCATTTGCTTGTTTCCATGTAACACCAACAACCGGATAATCATCAAAAGAAGGATGCCAGAAATACATATTTGCCCATGGTTCATTATAAGAATAAGTAAAATCCCTGATCCACACAAGGGTATCCGGATAACATGGTACTTCATCGTGCATAATAAAAGATGAACGATTCTCGATTGGTATTTGCTCTCCCTCCTGATTAGTTATTTCTCCATCATACGACTGAGTTTCAATGTTATACCGGCTTGATTTTTTAGCAGCCTGTTGGAGATCGATCCAGAAATATGTATAAATAAGGTTCCGTGTATCTACCTGTTTCCTGTTATTAAATCTTTCGTTTTCAGGATAATATATTTCCTCAATAATGTCAGCAATTTCTTCATTCTCCATATCAATTTTAGTTTCCCAGTCGATAACAGGCGGGTCGTAAGGATCTCCGTTTTCATCTGCCATAAAGAAACCTTCAATACCGGCATCTCCAAGTTTGTAGCGCAGGATCGAGTCTCTGACATAGTGTACAAACTGGCGATACTCATTGTTTGTGATCTCGGTATCGTCCATCCAGAAAGCATCAATAGTTACAGTTTTTGAGAATGCATCCATTGAAAAAGCAATATCCTCATCACTTGGACCTATATTAAAACTTCCCTGAGGAACAAATGCCATTCCATATGGATCAGGTTCATACCATTTTTTTCTGCCATTAACTCCAACCAGCTCACCGTTGAGAGAAGAACGTCCGCAACTGGTCAATACAATTATTATCGCCAGAACAATACAGAAAAGGAATATTTTTTTCATGTCTATTTCAGTTTTATTTTGCAAGTAAATTATTTTTTTTTAATAATCATAAAAATCTTACACTTTTGTAACTTCTTGGACTCCTGGTGATGCTAAGATTAAAACAATAACTTACCATTAATTCATGGCTTCCATTACTATTTTTTCTTATATCAGAAGTTGCAAAATCGTAAGCGTAACCAACTCTTATACCGTTAAAAAGTTCAATCCCCACTAACCCGATAATGGCATCTCCTGCTCTGTAAGTAACGCCGCCCCAGAATTTTTTATTGTATTGAATATTGGTATTTATGCTAAGCTGTGATGTTCTTCCATCAGAAAACATGTAAATTGATGGTGTAACCTCTATCATCGGGTTATTTATTGGCAGATGGTACCCGGCAATGAAATAATAATGCCTTTTCAGGTAAGGTGTTCCTTTAGAATACTTAATTTTTGCCTCGTTTATATGAGTAGATGAAATGCCAATATAAAATTCGCGGGTTTTATAATATGCTCCAAAACCCATATCAAAAGCTAAATAACTTTCATTATTCTCAGGTATTAAAGGGTCACCGCTGGCAGGAGTATGATAATCGCTTGTTGGAATTATCCAATTGGGATTTAATGCTTTGTTCATTATTCCTAAACCAAGACCAATACCCAGCTTGCCTGATGCAATATCAAGCTTGTAGGCATAAGAGAAATTAATGCTCATATTATCGTTAAACCCGGCCTGGTCATTCATAAGTGATAATCCAGCTCCACTATTGATCCCAAACAAGTTTAAAGGGGCATTTACACAAAAAACGGTGGTATTAGGAGCACCGTCAAATCCTACCCAGGATTGGCGGTTCAGAGCAGTAAAACAGATCATATCATTGCTTCCTGCGTATCCCGGGTTGATGGACATCTGGTTAAACATTATCTGACTGATTTGAGGATCCTGTTGTCCCATGCAAATTAGTGAGATGAATGATAAAAATGTGATTATTTTGACTCTTTTTGTCAAATTAATTATTCCCTTTTTTGTAATATGTTTGTTATGTAATATGTTTTGGTTTAGTAAAAATACTATTTTCAATCAAATTAACAATTTATATGTAGAACAATAATTATGTCAATCCTGGTTCATTTATTGATCTTATACTGATAAAAAGTGAAAAAGGTTGTATATTTAATATAAAATAACTATTATGTGAAAATGTTAATAAAGATAATTCCTATAGTTTAATGTGTTAGTCTTTGATAGTCAATGAGATGCCCTGGTATTAGAAAAAAGATTAAATTGAGAACTCAGAATAATTTTGGCAAATATTGAATTTTGGATGATAAAGGGTTGTTTTTTTAGATAAACGGAAATTATCCTTGTTTCTGAAAGGCTTTCCACCAACGATCTGGTATTTCCTGGCTGCTTGCTTTCATATAATCTTTGTATGTACAGGCTATAAATTCCGCTTTTGCAGAATTACTTTTTGATATAGGCATTTTTAGCCACCATCTTTCAGTATGATTACTTTTATAAAAAACAATATCTTTTCCAACACCACTTAAATTTACAATATACTTTGTAAACCGGTTCTTTTGCTTAACCGGATTTTCAATAATTTTTTGTGACATTCCTTCGAATAAATACCAGATGATCTGTGCTGCCAGTCTGGAAGATTGATTGTTTATATCAAGAGCAGGATTGATTTCAAAAATGCCAAATACCTGCAAATTATCACTTTGTCCGGCATATTTAGCTAACTGACAGATCTCTTCACCGTAAAATCCGTTTGGTGAAGGGTTAAAATGCCCCGGTGAATCAGATTGTCTTATGGCACTAATATCAAGACTAACAATATGCGCATCTCTCAATACCGGTTCCATTTCCTTAATATCTGACCGCACCACGCCGATACGGAATGAATCAAAATGTTTTTGACGGAGTTCCTTTAATAACTTTTTGTCAGTAAAATAATCCTGATGTCCAATGTTATAGTATTGTACAGGTATTTCTTTTCCGGAAATAATTTTGTTAAGATAATTTTGTGAATTAATTAGTTCGGGATCATTTTTCCAATCTATCCTGGAGTCGATAGATACAAGGTTCAAGAAAGTATTTTTTTTCTTGTATACATTAAAAATACCATAAGTCAAATCCTGACTTCCTCCAATTACAAGCGGGAATACATTTTGATTTAGAAGTTCTGAAACCACATCCCGTAATGCAAAATATGTATCTTCAACATTTTCTCCCTTTTTAATATTACCCAGATCAATAATTCTGAATTTTTTCTTTGGTTTTGAAAGTTGATACAACCAGGTTCTTATTTTGTCCGGGCCTTCAGAACAACCCTTATTAGGGGAATTACGGTCTTCACGTACCCCCAAAATTGCCACATCAAAGTTATTAATGTTATTAACCGGAGTGTCAGGTGTATGAATATGAATATTTCTACCGAATAGAGCCCGGGATGGTAAAAGCTCAAAATCCGGTTTATCCAGACTTACAGGATCGAAATAATAATTCAGGTCCATAGGTGAAAATTAAAAATTAAAAATTAAAAATGACTAAAATTCAAAATGCCGACTTTTCTTCTCTTACTGCCGACTGTAGACTGCTGACTGCCGACTTCTCTTTTCTCTTCATTTTTGCCTTTTGCCTTTTGCCTTTTGCCTTTCTTTCTTCTGTCCTTCTTCAATAATTCTCATACAATCTTCAAATGTAAGAGATTCAGGCTCATTTTTCCGTGGAATACGGAAGTTTTTCTTTTTATAAGAAATATATGGGCCATAACGTCCAATAAGAACTTTCAGGTCCGGATCATTTGGAAAACTTTTAATAATTCGCTTTTTTTCAATTTCCCTTTTTTCTTCGATCAGTTCTATGGCTCTTGATTTATTAATAGTCAATGGATCATCTGTTCCTTTCTTTAGCGAAAAGAATTTATTGTTATGTCGAACATATGGTCCGAACCTTCCAATACCAACAATTAAATCCTTACCTTCAAAATAGCCAATAGTTCTTGGCAGTTTGAATAACTCAAGGGCTTCTTCGAGTGTAATTGTTTCAATAAGCTGTCCTTTAAGCAGACTGGCAAATCTGGGTTTTTCATCTTTATTACTGTCGCCCAGTTGAACAAAAGGACCATATTTGCCAATTCTAACCATAACCGGTTCTCCTGTCTCAGGATCTTTACCGAGTTGCCGCTCACCGGTTTTTTTAATAGAATTTGCCAGGCTTTTTTCAACTTTTGCATGAAATGATTTATAAAAGGCATCAATCATTTCAGTCCAGTCTAACTTCCCGGCAGCAATTTCATCAAATTCTTTTTCTACAGAAGCTGTAAAGTTATAGTTCAGAATATCTTTGAAATGCTCAATAAGAAAATCGTTAACAATTATTCCAATATTTTTCGGGAACAGTTTCTTTTTTTCCGTACCTGCTTTTTCAGTTTTGGTTTTTTCTTCAAGTTTCCCTTCTGATAAAGAAATAACAGTGAAATTTCTGTTGAAACCAGGGCGATCTTCTTTTAGAACATAACCTCTTTGCTGGATAGTTGAAATTGTCGGAGCGTAAGTGGAAGGACGACCAATGCCAAGTTCTTCAAGTTTTTTTACCAGACTGGCTTCAGTATATCTTGGGGGTGAAGTTGAGAACCTTTCATAAGCATTGAGGGTTTCGTAATTCAAAATTTGCCCGGTACTGATTGGAGGGAGCATCCCTTTAGTAGAATCATCCGGCTCTTCCTCTGTCGATTCCATATATACTTTAAGAAACCCGTCAAATTTTATTACTTCTCCGGATGCAATAAACTTTTTGTCACTATTGGAAATATTAATTGTGACAGTGGTTTTTTCAAGTTGTGCCTCGCTCATTTGAGATGCAATAGTCCGTTTCCATATTAAATTATAAAGTCGTTGTTCGGAACTGTTCCCTTTAATTGTTTTGTTTTGAAAATATGTTGGTCTTACGGCTTCGTGTGCCTCTTGTGCCCCTTTTGCTTTGGTTTTATATTTGCGTGTTTGTGCATATTTTTCCCCGAACTCTTGAGTTATTGTTTTACAGGCACTTGCCAGGGCAAGACTTGATAGATTAACAGAATCAGTTCTCATGTAGGTAATAAAACCAGCTTCATATAGTTTTTGTGCAACTGTCATAGTTTGCGATACGGAAAATCCCAGTTTTCTACTGGCTTCCTGTTGTAAGGTTGAAGTTGTAAAGGGTGGCGCAGGAGATTTCCTGGATGGTTTAGTTATAATATCAACAACCTCAAAATCAGCATCTTTACAACGGCTTAAGAACTTTCTTGTTTCATCTGAATCGGAAAAGTGACTGGTAACTTCTGCATTAATCTCTACTTTTTTCCCTTGTTCATCAGAAAAGTTAAAGGTACCATAAACTTTAAATTTTGATTCAGGATTGAAATGCATTACCTCTCTTTCTCTTTCAACCAATAATCTTACAGCGACTGATTGAACCCTGCCGGCTGAAAGTTTAGGTTGAATTTTTCTCCACAAAACAGGTGATAATTCGAAACCAACAAGCCTGTCCAAAATCCTGCGTGCCTGTTGAGCATTAACCAGGTCTTTATTTACTTTCCTGGGATTGTCAACAGCATTACGTATAGCATCTTTCGTAATTTCATGAAAAACAATGCGTTTAGTATTCTCCGGAGGCAATTTCAATATTTCGGACAGATGCCATGCTATAGCTTCTCCTTCACGGTCTTCATCAGTGGCAAGCCATACAACCCCGGAATCTTTTGCCAGCTTTTTTAATTCAGCGACAATTTTTTTCTTGTCTTCTGATACAATATATTGTGGAGAATAATTGTTATCAATTTCGATACCGAAATTTTTCTTTGACAGATCACGAACATGACCAAAGCTGGATTTAACAATAAAATCTTTACCAAGAAAACTTTCTATGGTTTTTGCTTTCGCCGGAGACTCAACAATAACTAAATTTTCGATCATATTTAGCAGTTTTATAAATGATTAAATGAATAAATGATTAAATGAAGAAGTGACTAAAGTGTCTAAAGTACCTAAAATGCCTAAAGTTTAAACTTCTTACTCTTCTCAACTTTAGTTCACTTTCAACTTTAGCTCACTTTTAACTTCTTATTAACTTTAGTTCACTTTCAACTTTACCTCACTTTAAGTACTGATTAGTTACCAATAGTTAAATATTCAGTAAAAATTTGCACAAAGTAAATAAAATAGCAAGCTAAGTTCAAAATTTAAAAGCACATATTCTTTAAAGTTTTAGTATTTTTGAAGCAAATAAACGGGAAGAATGGAATGATGGAATGATGGAATAGTGGAATAATGGGAAGAAAAGACTAGTGTCGTGTCAACTTAATATCGACGTATTAGGAATAGTTAGCAGTTGGCAAAAAGCAGTTGGCAAAAGTTTGCCATATGAAATTCGACGCCTGCCCTGCCTGCCCCGTAAGGAAGGATGACTGTATCGGGGTGAAATTTGAGGCACGAAAGTATTTCAACGGGGAAGGAGCATATTTCACAGTGGATAAAATTAGTAGTCAGAGGTATAAAAAAAAACAAGATAATGGCAGGAAGTTTTCGGG
>JADFUQ010000395.1 GCA_015222065.1 Bacteroidota bacterium | reverse complement strand
CTTGGTGTTCAGGTAATTGATTTCAAACATACTTCAGATTATCTTTTCGGCGGACTTGCAAAACACCTGGGAAACTTTGGACCGGTTCTGGCTATTATTACATACCTGGCAGTTGTATGGTTATTCATGTATTATCTTTATAAGAAGAAGATATTTTTGAGAGTTTAATCAACAAATACAATTGCAGTGTTACGAGTTTCGAGTTACGGGTTGGCTTAAACTCTTACTATCTCTTTTAATTCCAAGCTTATGAAATATAAAGAATGGAAAGCTATAAATATTTTGATACCAACTATACTAATTTGTTATACTGCGTTTACCCTTTCAATATTTATTCTGAGAAGGAATTTTAAAATTAGATTCATTTGGCTCACTTGAAATGAGTTTCCCAAAACACCAGGCTATAATAAAGCCCCAAATGAAATTTGAGGGAGCTGTTTCAACAAGATGTCCCATTCGCACCATATCAGACATGAAAGGATTGGGAAGTAAAAGCTGACTGCTTGACAGGACAGCAAACAATAGTCCGATAATAACTCCTTTGCGGATTAATGAGCCCCTTATTACTGCTACAGCCGGAAGGGCTATAAGAATCCATAATACTCCTCTCAGGATTTGAAAGAAATAAAGTCCGGAGGCAACATTAACTTTCATCATAGACAGAAACGAGTCCATTTCAGCAGTTCCAGAATATAGCAACCTTACATCTGCAAATTGCCAGGCAATAAAGTACCCTGCAAGAAAATAAATCACAGGCCATACTATGATGGAAAGTAAAAGGAAATATTTAATCATTGGCACTAATTCTACCTTCGTTTTTTCACCCGCTGATTCTTTTACCTGGCTAAAATTTCCAGTGAACCAGGTAGCTGTTACTGAAAACAATAAATTCATAATCGCTCCTCCACTTACAATAGCCAGGATGCCCTTGACAGGAAAATTCAGACTGTCATTAAACCATAAAGTTTCTATCTGGGACATAAAATACTGTAGTCCGAAAATGATAAGAAATATGGTTCCTGCCATCTTCCAGCCTTTACATTGTGAGTTGTATATAAAATATAAAACAACAAATGTGTTCAGGGCACAAATTAATAAGAGTATTAGCCCTCCACTACTGTCGGAGTCAGCTGACATCTCCGTGATACTACTTGGAAATATCGCATTGCCAATTATTAATCCGACGATCCAGAAAATCGTCATCAGGATACTTAATCCTAACCAAATGAATACTTTTTTAATGTTTGTTTTCATACGTTTAAATCTTTTATGTTAGTGACAAGGTTACTTATATTTTCTGCCTTTTTACAAGTTCTGTGGTATTTGTTACTCGCTCCCACAAAAACCCATGGCGCAAATCCGCTCGTGAACTTCCATGTGGAAAAACCCAAATACTATTGCGCAACCATTATTTAATCATTTTTGTTTGTGCATTAATAATACATGGAAGTTTCATAATCATTTATTTATTATGGTATTATATGCAACTAATTATATATAAAATTATTGAAGATTTTTTATCATCTGTTTCAGAATAACCAAACATTTTTCAATGTCTTTAGGTGTGATATTATTAAGAGTCTGGTAATAGACTAATCCTGAAGCCTCCACCATTTCCTTTTGTAGTGCTTTCCCTTTTTGTGTTAAATAAATAAGTTTGTTCCTTTTATCAAGCTGGTCAGGCACT
The DNA here is from genome assembly GCA_015222065.1 of Bacteroidota bacterium. Lineage (GTDB taxonomy): Bacteria > Bacteroidota > Bacteroidia > Bacteroidales > VadinHA17 > JADFUQ01. The sequence goes on along the minus strand of JADFUQ010000395.1, from coordinate 5,128 downwards.
TTAACTATTAAATTACGATTTATCATGTTTTCAACGATTCTGGTAATTGTGGTTTTATTCCGTTTCAAACCATCTGCAATATCCTGCTGCTTCACCCCCTCCTTATACCAGAGCAGGGCTAATACACTAAATTGTTCAACAGTAACATCAAATCCCCTCTCTAAAAAAATTGCCGTTACTCTTTTATGAACAAGTTTGGATGTTTCTCCAATTTGGTAAATAATATTTTCATCTAATGATTTAGGTGCTTCCATAATAGTTGTATATACATCTATATCGGCAAAGATAAAATAATAAAGTTATAAATACATAATAATTTATTTTTTTTAGCTAATCAGTCGTCAGTTTACAATCTACTGTCGGCAGTCCACAGTCAGCAGTTACTCTTTAGATGGGTATTTATCACGTTAGCAAGAAATTTCCTAAAAATGAATTTTATTATTTGACCACTCAGATAAGAAAATCCTCAAGATATGTTTGTTCAAATACTTAATCATATGATTCAAAATCCTGAAAAGTATAAATAGCCCAGTCTTCAGACTGCCGACTTAAAAATGTAAAGTATAATGAGATTAGTCATTTTGAGCATTCCAAACTTAAGACACTGAATAGTTACATTTTTTTTAGAAATGGCCCGATTTCTTTCAGATACTACTTTAAGGAGGTTACAATATTAATGCGATATAGCTTTTCACAACAAATGCAGTTTTAATTTTATTTGCTAGTGCCAGTTTATATTATTTAAAATTCTTATTTATAGTAGTAACCAATTCTTTTTTCCCTGAATATTCTGCAAACAAATTAGAAAACGGATATGTGTCTATCCATAGTTTATTGCTTAGTCCGGAAGATATTTATATTTATAAGAAACATGGGGTTTTTATTAATCATAATCCTGAGAGTAATGCTTATTTAGCCAGTGGTGTTGCACCAGTTTCATCTTATCTGCAAGCCGGATTAAGTGTTACAATTGGCACAGATGGTGCTGCAAGCAACGATCGTATTGATATGCTGGCAGCAATGCGGTTAATGAGTCATTTGCAAAAAGTAACCGCGCTTAATGTTCCATTATCAAAAGAAATGAATTCATGGGGTATATTAAGATGCGCCACCAACCGACGGATCGCAAAATCCATATTCATATTATGCTAAAAGGATACACATAACAAAGCACATTGGTTTGTCATGAACACAACTCTTAACTCTTTCTTACATATACAAAAACTTACCTGAAGCTAATACCAAACCCGGCTGTTATAACAGAATAATTTGCCTTTGTATAATCAGCATGTATGGTAAAAACGCCTAAAGTCAGTTTCATTCCTGCATTCAATCTTAACCCGCTAAAACTCTCAATATCAAATGATGGTATTTCAACTACATTTGCGTCGGTATAAACCGGATCGGTTGTTGAAATTAACGGGTCGAATGTAGGCAGTGCAAAATTACCGTCAACGGCAACTGAAGTTGATGTACCGCTATATCCCACTCCACCAAAAAATGTCACAATAGGAAGTTTCTTGGAAATGAGCAGGTTAATAGTATAAGCCGAAACATCCATATTGACTTTCTGATCTTCAAAATAATCGGCTTCATAAGTCATATCGTTATAGTTCTCCGGTTCCATAGAAACCGGAATACCCACATTTACCTTTGTATATCCTCCCATTAATGAAATAGAAACCGGGAAAAGATCTGAACCCGGTAAATATTGCACAAGACTATGTTTTAAACCTACTCCCCACAGACCAAATGAACCATCTGAAACAGTAAGTTTCGGAATGAACCGGCCAATTATTTCAGTACCAAGCGGAAGTCCTATTCCGGCTTTGACCATTGGCAGAGGAATAATACCCCAGTTTATCCCGGGAGGTGAATTGAAAGATGCGAGTTTAACTGGAATAGGTAAAGGAGTTCCTTCGTACTCATCAATCCAATATTCCATAAGAGGGCCTTCGTTATCCTCACCGGCAATAGTTGGAGCTATGGAGTTTCCCGAAATTGTCAGATTATTTAAACTCAGTTCCGAAAGATCAAAGGTCTTTGCACTTTCGGGGATCAGTGTCGTGCTTACTGAGAAAGTAATATCAAAACCACCAAGTTTATGTGGTTTGGCAGAGTTATACCAGCCTCCATTCAAACTTGACCCAAATGCATTAGCGTACGGAGTAATGTATCCTTCAAGCAGTTTTACCCCATCGTCAACTCCTCCTTTCAGCAAATCGAAATTTATCTGGGAATAACTGGTTGAAGAAAGCATTAGTAATCCGGCAATAACCGAAAATATTTTCAATAATGATTTTTTCGTTCTCATAATTTGTGATTTTTTAAAATTTCTATACTAAAATAATTAAATAGTTTAAAGTTCTTCAGAATAAAACATATTATTTCGGAACATTCCATTCTTCCTTATCTTCCCAATCTTCCACAATTCCAATAATAAAATGTTATACGTTATACGTTAGTTAAAAGTTATAAGTTATCTATGGTTACACGGAGCTTGTTTTAGTTGAGTAAGCTGAGTGGTTATATACTTGATGCTATTTTCTTGAGAAAGGTTGCATCATCAAAAAACATTTTTACTAATGGGTATGTGAATACCAAAACTAAGTGTGGTATAATCAAAATCCTTCTTAACACCTTGTTGTAAACTCAGAATCCCTTTTATTTCCCCAACCGCCATCTCTGTTTTTAGCCGCAATACCAGCGGACTGTCTTTAATATTCACATATCCGGCGTAACCTGTAATACATCCTTCAATTTTAATTCTCTTTTTGCTAAATATTAATCCGGCTCCATATAAAAAAGCATCATTCTGGTGATACAAAACCCGATCTGTATTATAATTCAATTGCCACGAATAGAATCCTGTCATTCCTGTTATCTCAAAATTTTCAGTCATTTTTTTGCTTATCAATAAATCGAAATGATATCCCGGTGCATCAGTAAACCTTGCTCCTCTCATGTTTGATCCAGAGGGTATCCTGAATGCAATTCTTATTAACATATCAGGCCATTTTAAATGATCTCTTGTAAGAGTAATAAGCATAGCAATATTCAAATCTCCCACAGAAAAACCTTTTGCATCGAAATCCCTCGAATGCCTTTGGTTACGAGTTGTGATATCCATCTTGTAATGTTCAACCATTACTCCATAAAGCTCAAGACCTACTTTATTCCCGGCAAGGGGTAAATATAGTGAAGAAAAGAAATCCTGGGTATTATCACCATTACTATAATGAAAATCGGTAAATAACCGGATGCTGGTTTTATCAGGTAATCTTCCGGTTTTCATCTCCGGTACAGGTAAGGCATTTGGTCCCATGAAACCGGGTGATTTAATAATATATTGATCCCACGGGGTTACACCGTCCCAGTTATTTATCTCGTTCCACCATGTATAATCAACCTGTCCGTTTAAGGAAACAGATACTAAAATATATAACAGAATTACTGTAGCAGTTCGCAATATCATAGATCAAAATAAAAGAAGTGACTAAAGTTAAAACTTCTTCCCAACTTTGGTTCACTTTAGGTACTGATTAGTTACGAAAATAAACATTGGTTTGCATTTATGTTTTAAAAATGAGAAATGACACAGAAATCTTATCTTTGTGAAAACAGGTTTTATAGCAAAAATTAATGTTAGCAAATCAACCTCTTGCAGACAGGATGCGACCCGCCACTCTGGACGATTACCTTGGTCAGGAACAGTTAGTTGGAAAAGATGCCATACTCAGGAGGACAATTGAGTCAGGTAAAATACCATCTTTTATTCTCTGGGGACCTCCGGGTGTTGGGAAAACCACACTTGCAAGAATAATTGCAAACAAACAGAACAGACCGTTTTACCAGCTAAGTGCTGTTCATTCAGGGGTAAAAGATATAAGAACAACCATCGAAAAGGCAAAGAAACAACAGTTCTTTGACCGTCCGAACCCGGTGCTTTTTATTGATGAAATTCACAGGTTCAATAAATCCCAGCAGGATTCTTTACTGGGAGCTGTGGAACAGGGTGTACTTACGCTGATTGGTGCAACTACCGAGAACCCCTCTTTTGAAGTTATCTCTCCTCTCCTTTCACGCTGTCAGGTATATGTTCTTAAACCACTTGAAAAACCTGACCTGGAAAATCTTATTAAAAAGGCTATAACGAATGACTCATACCTTAAAGAATTTGATATTAGTATTAAAGAAAATGAAGCTATTTTAAGATATTCAGGCGGCGATGCCAGGAAACTTTTTAACATTATTGAACTTATCGTAAGTGCTGAGTCAGAGAAAGATGATAAACCCGTTACTGACAAAAAAAGAAAAAAACAGAGAATTGTTATCAATAATGAAAAGGTTCTGAAAAGGGTACAGGAAAATATAGCTCTTTACGACAAATCAGGTGAGCAACATTACGATATAATCTCTGCCTTTATCAAATCTATTCGCGGTAGCGATCCGAATGCTGCAGTTTACTGGCTTGCACGTATGGTTGAGGGTGGTGAAGATATTAAATTTATTGCAAGAAGAATGGTGATATTAGCTGCCGAAGATATTGGACTTGCTAACCCCAATGCTTTACTACTAGCTCAGAGTTGTTTTGAAGCAGTGAATGTTATCGGATGGCCCGAATCAAGGATCATCCTGTCAGAAGCAGCAATTTATCTTGCTACTTCACCTAAAAGCAATTCTGCCTATATGGCTATAAATTCTGCCCAGGAAGAGGTGAAAAAATCGGGTGATTTGTCGGTACCCCTAAATATTCGTAACGCCCCGACAAAACTGATGAAAGATCTGAATTATGGTAAAGATTACAAATATGCCCATAGTTATGAAGGAAATTTCACCAAAGAAAAATTTCTTCCTGATGAACTGGGAGATAAAAAGCTGTATGAACCACAGAAGAATACCAGGGAAGAAGAAATAAGAAAACGACTCAAAAAATTGTGGGAAGATAAATATAGATACTAAGAGCAAAGAGCTAAGGGAACGAACTCGTAACACGAAACCCGTAACCCGTAACAGTCATTTCTTCGCACTTTTTACTAAATTTGTTTTTTTTAATCCCGGTTATCATGATAAACAATATCCCGCAAATAAAACATACTGATTCAGGCAATTTCTTTCTTCTTGCTGG
>JADFUQ010000394.1 GCA_015222065.1 Bacteroidota bacterium | reverse complement strand
TATTTTTCTTTTGGAGATAATCCTTTTGATGACTTCTTAAAATAATCATTGGCATTGTAACAAATCTCACAATAATTGAAATAATCATCTGCTGTTATTTGGGGAATAATAGCAGAACTTTCATGTTTTTTCGATTCATCAACAAATTTTCTGAGTTTATCTATTCTTTCAGCGCCGAGTCGTTCATCCAATCTTATCGCGTTATCGCCTATAATATCCCAAAAATCTTTTCTTTTTATTCTGCCAAAACGTTTATGATACGAAAGGTTTTTTTCAAGATATCTGTTGTATGTTTCAACATTTTGTTTTAATTTTTCTGTCTCTTTTCTTACCCGAAAGAATAACCAGGTAAGAAATTTATAAATATCTTTATCTACATATTTTCTCTCCTTTTCGGGTTTTTCTATTTCTTTGATTGAAAATACCAGTTTTGAATTGAAGTAGAAGAACAACTCTTCCTGATATTTTGATGTAGTAAACTTATACCATTTTTTTTCATCCGGATAATAGTCTATCCAAAGTCTTTCAAACTGTTCATACGTTTCAACTAATTCCTCTTTCTTATATTCCTCAAATTCCCCAAAATCTTTAATAGTTCCACGCGATACGTCGAGCCATAATTCTCTTATATCATCATCTCCCTTAGGCGTAATACAACAAATTTCCTTATAAATTGCTTTTAACTTATTATAAATTTCCAGATCAATCAACTCCGGATTAGATTGCAAATGATCGATTATGTTGTCTATTTGAGGGGCAAACATTTCCATGGCTTCATGCACTAACTATTGTAAAGTAAAAAGGCAAAAGTAAAAAGAAAACAAGGCAAAGGGCAAAAGGCTTTGGAACGATGAAGGAGCAAAGAGCGAAGGGCTTTGGAAATATGAATGAAGAAATTCATAGGTGCTATTGTGTATAGTATTAAATTTTCCATTCAATTAACTTTAACCTATTTGAAACCTTCTTCAAGGTAGCTACAAGATCATCTTCCTCAGGAAGTTTCCCTGTTACCAAATCCTTAAACGTCGAACGGTAAGTAGTTTTAATTTTATCCCATGTCTCATCAGGGTTCGCATAAATTAAGGCTTTTGAAGGATGCTCTGCCAGCCAATCATTGTTGTTCTTGTAGCTTACTACATCATCCTTTCCCACTTTTATTAACATTTTATCAAATTCAGGACTATCTAAGAAGGTTTTTATTTCAGGGTTTTTAAGCATGAGATGGATGTCATACAAATGACGGATTTTATTGGCCAGGTCAACATAGGGATCTTCTGTTTGTGAAAAGCGAACCAAGCTCATTATTTTCTCACAAAATGTTCTCTCTTTGCTTAATACCTGCAATGAGAATGGCTGCATGTGATATTGCTCTATCAAGTCATTTTGACCTTTATCCTTCATCATTTCAGTTACATAACAACTCACCACTTCATTTGTAAATGGCTCGAAGTTGCCTAACCAGGTAGCCTCCAATACAATATGCTCTCTGACCTGTCCGAAATCTCCATCAAATAGTTTATCGTACTGGTGAACGGTTTTCCTTATGTTGCCCATTTTGTTGGTTAATCCCTCTATTTCAATTTCAGACATTACATTTTCTACAATTTTGCTGATATTCCTAATTTTCTTTTTTAACTGATAATCTTTTTCACCTTCATTGCGAATAACAACTACATCAATATCTTCTGAGAACCTTTCAATTAGCTTGTGGCATTTAGAAAGTGCTGTACCTCCTTTGAACACTGCCTGGTCTCTCATGTATGAATGGAATATCTCATACAAAGCTAAAGTGACCCAATAGTCTTTTTCGATATAGATTTCAGGAATGTTGAATGATTGAGAAGCAGCCAATATTGCGTCTTGAAATAGTTCTTTATTTTTGTGTAATTCCATGTTATTTAATGTTCCAGTTTGGTGCTGTTGTGAGTATTTCCTTGCTTATTCCATAATCATAAGCCGTTAAAGGATTTAAGCTTTGTTTTAAGGAATCAATAGGTCGCTTTGATTTGAGCTTGATTAGCAAGGCTCCCAAAAATGCTCTAACCCGTGGTGGATATTGCAGTGCAAATTTTATCAACTTGCTTTGATCCTTTTCTTTTAGCTCTTTTATTATGTTGAGCAAGTAATTAATAGCATTAACTTTATCCAAGTCAGGGATTTTCTTGAAGTCTTTTATTACGTCCAATAATTCAAGCAGGTAGTAATTATCATTGGTTACATCCACATAGCTTTTTACTGGCTTTACCTGAATATTACCTACACGCGTTGTAATTCTTTTTTCCCTGCTTGCAACTTTAACGATTTTAGGCACCTGGGTGGTTAAACCCATTCGGTTGTATAGTGCTGTTCCAGTTATATAAGCTATTCTCTTATTCTGTACAAACAAGTAGGGCTTTAGCATTTCAGCTTCTCTTGGCATCAGTTCGCCAAATGCCGTTTTTTTGGGTTTGTAGAAAATACCTGTTGATATCCGCTTGATCACTTCTTTTGCTATTAATCGCTCAATAGCTTTAGCAGCGGCACTGTATTCTTCAGATGCAATACCCAATTGGTGGTACTTAAATGTAGTACCTTCCTGCATCCTGTTTATTTTCTTCTCTATTTTCTCTGCAACTTTCATTAGTTTAAATTATATACATAGAGTCGTTACAAAGATAAGGAAAAGTATTGTTTTGTCAAGTATTTTGCGCAGAATACTTGACATTTTAATCAGTAAAATGTTAAGAATATAAAAGGTTCAAAAAGTGCAAGGTTTAAGGTTTGTCATGTGTCCACTTTTAAGCATAATAAGTAAGCGGGATTTTGCGAACGAAGCTTTGAAACGATTGAACGAGTGGACGAAAGAACGATAGAACGAGTGGACGAGAGTGTGTATTCTGGGTGCTGGGTCTTCCTTACTTACCTTACTTAACTACTTACACGCTCAACTACTTCTTATTTCGTCTATAAAATATTCAAAGAGGAATAATTTATTCTTTAAAATACCATAAACAATATCAAGATCAATGTGTTCATATCTGTGCACCATAAAATTCCTGAATTTTATCATGCTAATGTATTTACCTGCATCTTTGATTATCTTTAATTCCTCAAGTTTTTTAAAGTTATCAGCAGAACTGTTTTGCGGAGGCATTTTTTCAATTGCCAAAATACGTTCGCTTATGTCTATCATTATTTCAACAGATACTTGTAAAGCTCTTTCGGTAGCATTTTGTAATAACGTACTTTCTTTTAACTGTTTAAATGATTTTATATTCCAGCTTGATATTTCCGAAATTTTAGATTCCAGCAAGCGTAGTTTGTTTTCTATATTGTAATTGATTTTGCATCCCTCAAAAAACTCTTCATATTTTCGGCACGTTGAAGAATAAAAATCAGTCCAATTATTTTGTTTCCCTTTTTGTATAAATAACAATTTCCCTTTCAGTGCTTCATATTGTAAAATAACAGTTGTACTATTAAGTATGGTAAGGTCGCATTCAATATCAGGATATATGCTTTCCACTGTTTTTATAATATTTACAACAGAATCTTCATTATAGTTTTTATCAAACCAAACAGCGATATCAATATCAGACCCAATATTTACTTTCCCATCTTTTGATGAACCATAGATCAAAGCAAAAGAAATATTTGAATGCTCCTGCAAAGCATTGGAGATTTTTTTTAGATTGAGGTTTATGAATGTTGGCATTCCGGTTGTTTTGATATAATTTTTGCTTTTTGTCAAATCAAGTTTTTGACTGAATTGATAAACTTCTTCATGTCTTCAAGCTTTTGAATAACCTCTTCTTTCTCAAATTCAACAAATATTCCATAGTCGCTGTCACTTCTATCTTCAAAAGCTTTGTGAATAATTCGACCAACATTAATATCTACTTTCCCGGTTTTTACAAACTCTTTATTGAACCATCCGAAATATTATCACGCATGGATACCATATTTAATTGCATCAGTAAACAATGGGTGTTTACCCCAGAATTTTGTTTCCAGATCGTGCCTGGAAATAATTTTGGAATCAATAAAAATTTCTTTGTCTAATGATACGTCGTAACAAATATCCCTAATAAGGTTTTTTAATTTCCAGGGAACAGAAACATTAAGAATTATAAGGACATCGTAATCAGAATATCCTTTCTCAGCAGATTTGGCATACGATCCAAATAGGATCAAATCCTGCAAATCATTGCCCAATTTACTTTTCAATCTGAATTTTAGATCCTTTAATATTTGAGTCTTATCTACCATATGTTCAAAGATAGTAAAAAAGAGCGAACGAGGGAACGAGGGTCTGGGTTTGTACTCATGTTAATAAGCATTGCTATTATATGTTCGTATTTGTCGTATAATTTCTCGTATTCTTC
>JADFUQ010000393.1 GCA_015222065.1 Bacteroidota bacterium | reverse complement strand
TATGCTCCTTCCCTGGTGAAATATTTTCGTACCTCAAATTTCACCCTGATACAGTCATTCTTCCTTACAGGGCAGGCAGGGCAGGCGTCGAATTTTATATGGTAAGCTTTTGCCAACTGCTTTTTGCCAACTGCTAACTATTCCTAATACGTCAATATTAAGTTGACACGACACTAGTCATTTTTCATCAATAATTTACGGCTACCGTTTATAGGTATTAATATGTACAATATCAGCTAATGCCTTTCGTTTTTTTTGACGTATCTCTTCTTTTTTTGGGTATCCCACGGTAATTATCAAACCAATTCTTTTTTTATCCGGTACATTAAGCAGTTTTTTTATCTTTTTCTCCTTGAACCACCCAAGGATGCATGTTCCCAATCCTTCACTGGTTGCCTGAAGGCAAATATGTTCGGCTGCAATACCAATATCAATCCATGGGAAAAATTTATCTTTTATTGCACTTCCAAGATTGGATGTTAAATTGGCTTTTTCTATTACAATAACTATATGAACCTGTGCCTGTTTAGTAAAATGGTTCAGGGGTAATAATCTGTCAGCAGTAAGATCTGCTACCTGGTTTTTTAGCTCAGGATCATCAACTACAATAAAACTCCAAGGTTGTGCATTGCACGCCGATGGAGCTAATCTGCCTGCTTCCAGGCACCGGTTTATCTTTTCTTTTTCAACCTGTTTGTCTGAATACCCCCTGATGCTTTGCCTTTTTCTTACCAGTTCAAGAAAATCTATCTTTTTCATTATACTATACCATTAATATCCGACTGCCTGCCCCTGGAGTTGCATCGAGCCATCCATAATACCAAAACTCACCCATGGTTCTCTTTCTTTAGTTATAAATGCCGGGATAATTGTATGGCAAGATAATATAATATTACCAGGAATCAGATCAGATAAAAGATATTTTAATGTATCGGAATTTACTCTCTGCCAGCTGTTAATCAATTTGTGAAACTATGTCCTAACCTGAAAATAGGTTGTATAATATATAATATGGTACAATATATTAGTTTCATTATTGTTAAATTAGTGAACTTTAAAAATGAATCTATAAATCAAAAAAAAATTTAGTCGTGAAAAAAACATATCTAATATTCTTTTTATCAGGAATCTTTATGATATCCTGTCAAACTAATAAGACTGGTGAAATGGAAACAAAAAATCCGTTTTTTGAAAAGTTTGAAACACCTTTTAATGTTCCCGATTTTGAACAGATCAATAATGATCATTTTATACCTGCATTTAGAAAGGGCATGGAGGACCAGATGAAGGAAATAGACGTGATTGCTAACAATAATAAAGAACCCTCATTTGAAAACACAGTGGTTGCTCTTGAAGAAAGTGGCGCATTGCTGACCAATATAAGTAATACTTTTTATAATCTTTTGTCATCTTTAACTAATGATACCCTTCAGAATATTGCTAAAGAGGTAGCCCCGGAGTTATCAAAGCACAGGGATGATATTTTGTTAAATGCACCCCTGTTTTCAAGAATAAAAATTGTTTATGATAATAAGAATGCTTCTGAACTGAATTCCGAACAGGCAAAATTGCTTGATGAAACATATAAGAGGTTTGTTAGAGGAGGTGCTAATCTTGGTGAAAAAGACCAGGAAAAATTGAGAAAAATCAATAAAGAATTATCGCTTTTATCGTTAAACTTTGGTGATAATCTACTAGCCGAGACTAATTCATTTACATTGGTTATTGACAATGAGGAAGATCTCGCCGGATTGCCCGAACCGGTTATTGCATCTGCTGCTGAAACAGCAGTCAGGAAAAATATGGAAGACAAATGGGTGTTTACTCTTCAGAAGCCAAGTATAATTCCTTTTCTTCAATATTCGGAAAAAAGAAATTTAAGGGAAAAAATATTCAAAGCCTACATAAATCGCTGTAATAATGGTAATAAGTATGATAACAAGGAGATAGTAGAAGAAATTGCAACATTGCGATTAGAAAGGGCGGTTTTGTTAGGGTATAAAAATCATGCAGATTATGTGCTTGAGGAAAATATGGCAAAAGAACCACAAAAAGTATATGATTTCCTTAACAAAATTTGGGATCCGGCATTGCATGTGGCTAAGAAAGAGGCTGACGAGTTGCAAAAGATGATGGATGCTGAAGGTAAAAATGGGCACTTGCATCCCTGTGACTGGTGGTACTATGCTGAAAAACTCAGGCAACAAAAATATGAACTGGATGAAGAGATGTTAAGACCATATTTTGTTCTTGAAAATGTTAGAAAGGGAGCTTTTTATGTTGCTAACCGGTTGTATGGATTGATAATTGAAGAAAAAACGGATATCCCAAAATATCATGAAGATGTTCAGGTTTATGAAGTCAAAGAAGCCGATAGTTCCCATGTAGGTATTTTGTATATGGATTTCTTCCCGCGAGACAATAAAAGAGGCGGAGCATGGATGAACAGTTATCGTAAACAGTATCGCAGGGATGGTGAAAATATTACTCCTGTTATTACAACGAATTTCAATTTTACCAAACCAACAGGAGATAAACCGGCATTGCTTAACTTCGAGGAGGTGAGTACATTGTTCCATGAGTTTGGACATGCATTACATGGATTGCTTTCTGATTGTCAATACAGGAGTCTTTCAGGAACTTCAGTGCCCAGAGATTTTGTTGAGCTTCCTGCACAGATCATGGAAAACTGGGCTGCAGAGCCTGAAGTTATGAAGGCATATGCAAAACATTATGAAACAGGAGAACCTATCCCTGAAGATCTTGTAGATAAACTGGAAAAAAGTAAGCATTTTAATCAGGGATTTGTTTCAGTTGAATACCTGTCAGCTTCTTTTCTGGATATGGACTGGCATACCATTGGAAAGACAACAAAGATAGATGTGCTTGATTTTGAAGATATATCTATGGATAATATTAAAATGATCCCTGAGATTATCGTAAGATACCGAAGTACATATTTTGCCCATATTTTCTCAGGTGGATATTCCTCGGGCTATTACAGCTATATTTGGGCAGAGGTGCTGGATGCTGATGCATTTGCTGCTTTTAAAGAAACAAGCTTGTTCGACTCAGAGACAGCTGCAAAGTTCAGGAAGAATATTCTTGAAAGAGGGGGTACTGATGATCCGATGGAGCTTTATAAAATGTTCCGTGGTGCTGAGCCTAAAATTGAGCCAATGCTTCAAAGAAAGGGCCTGATTTAAAGCGATTAACTATAATATATTAAAGCCATCTGTTGTGATCAGCAGGTGGCTTTTCATTTACCCGGGGTTGGGTTCTGCAATGTAGTTACAAAAGAAACAAGTATTTAATTACGTTATTAATAGGCTATGTTATGAAATATATAGCACATAAACTTTAGAATAATTATAGGAATCTTTATATATCGTCC
>JADFUQ010000049.1 GCA_015222065.1 Bacteroidota bacterium | reverse complement strand
GCCCAGGCAATACTGACAATCATTTCGCCATCTTCTGATGGTAATATATCGGTGTTTAAAACTTCAATATCTTCATAATTCATTTTGTATTTAATAACCCGGGTGATAAGGGTTTCAAGCTTTTCTTCCATTCTCGGATCAACCGTAGATTCCATGGAGTGGATCCAGTTTTTAGCCGCTGTACGATACCGGTTAAGATGAAAGTATGAATTTCCCATTACATATAGAACGTCATCATTGTAACTGCTTTTCGGGAACTTTTTGAGAAATTTTTTACCTTGCTCGATTGTAACCGTATAATCACCAAGTTTGTATTGGCTTTTTATCAACATAAGATAATTGGTAGTTAATAATGGACTATTGGGTAATTTTGTAATAACCAGAGCAAAATTTTGTTCAGCCTGTTCGTAATCACCGTGTGCATAAAGCAGCAGATTTTTTTCGAATATAGCTTTTTCTCTTTCAGAATAATTTTGAGCGGGGATGCTATTGATAAGAAAGACTAGAAGAATAAGACTATTGAAGATTAGGTTTTTTCTTTTCACACTTTTCTCACTTCCGGTTTATTCAACGGTCACACTTTTTGCCAGGTTACGTGGCTGATCCACATCACAACCTCTTTTTATAGCGATATAGTAAGCAAGTAGCTGCAAAGGAATTGCGGCAAGGATTGGAACCAAGGCCTGACAAGTTTGCGGTATATATATAATATGATCGGCAAGTTCTGCTATTTTTTTATCACCCTGGCTGGCAATTGCAATAATTTTTCCTCTTCTTGCCCGGACTTCCTCGAGGTTACTGATAACTTTGTCATAAATTTGATCTTTGGTTGCAATAAAAACAACGGGCATGTCTTCATCTATAAGAGCAATCGGACCATGTTTCATTTCGGCGGCAGGATAACCCTCTGCATGTATATATGAGATTTCCTTTAATTTCAGAGCCCCTTCCAACGCGACAGGGAAATTAATCCCCCTGCCTAAATAAAGAAAGTTTTTCTTATCTTTATATATTTCTGCCACTTCTTCAACAACATGACTTTGGGCTAAAATTGTCTGCACTTTTGCCGGTAAATCGATTAACTCAGTTAACAATTGTTGACCGGTTACGACAGACATGGTTTTTTTGCGGGCAATCATAAGCATGATTAAAAACAAGACTGTTACCTGGGATGTAAAAGCTTTTGTACTGGCGACGCCAATTTCCGGTCCGGCATGGATATAAACTCCGGCGATCGATTCACGGGCAATTGTACTTCCAACACTATTCACGATTCCCAGAGGTAAAGCACCTTTTTCTTTTCCTTCTTTCATGGCAGCAAGTGTATCAGCCGTCTCGCCGGATTGCGAAATAACAATTACGATATCCTCCTTGCTTAGAATCGGGTTTCGATAGCGAAATTCTGATGCATACTCGACTTCAACCGGTATTCTGCAATATTCTTCTATCAGGTGTTCACCAATGAGGGCGGCGTGCCAGCTGGTGCCACAGGCGATAATTATTATTTTATGTGCATCAGCCAGTTTTTCTTTAACTTCTGTCAATCCCCCCAACTTTACTTTACCATCACCAATAAGAATTCTTCCCCTGAACGCATCCCTTATTGTGTTAGGCTGTTCGAAGATCTCTTTCAGCATATAGTGAGGATAACCACTTTTTTCAATGGCTTGAATATCATATGTGATTTTTTCAACTTTTTTATTTACAACCTCATTAGTACTTGTCTTTGTTTCTATACCTTCTCTGCTTAATACAGCCATTTCGCCATCATTTAGATAAAATACATTGCGGGTATGAGAAATAATGGCGGATACATCTGATGCAAGAAAATTTTCTCCATCTCCTACTCCTACAACCAATGGACTTCCCTGCCGGGCGACATAAATTTTATCAGGTTCGTATTTTGAAATCACAGCGAAACCATAAGCACCGGTTAATTCTCCCAATGCACGGCGAAAAGCCTCTTCAAAATCACCTTGATAAAATTCGTCAATGAGATGGGCAACAATCTCCGTATCTGTATCCGAACTGAACTGATGGCCCTTGTTTTCCAGCATACTTTTAAGCACATTATAATTCTCAATAATACCATTGTGAATAATTGCAATATTTTCCGGCCCATCTGTGTGTGGATGGGCATTCAGTCTGGTTGGCTCACCATGTGTCGCCCAGCGTGTATGTCCAATCCCTATTGTGCTCACATAATCCGCCTGATTAATCGTCTCTTCCAGTTTGGATATTTTTCCGGCTTCCTTGACGACCTGTAATCGATCATCTTCAATTACGGCAACACCCGCTGAATCATATCCGCGGTACTCAAGTCTTTTTAAACCGGCTATTAGGATTGGAACAACGTTTCTTTTACCTATATATCCTACAATTCCACACATATTTACTCCTCAGAGATTTACTCCCACTCAATGGTTGCAGGTGGTTTAGAGCTTATATCATACACAACTCGATTTATCCCTGCCACTTCGTTGATAATTCGATTTGATATGTGAGATAATATATCATACGGCATATGGAACCAATTTGCGGTCATCCCATCTGTACTTGTTACTGCACGCAATACCAGAGTAAACTCATAAGTACGTTCATCACCCATTACACCGACAGATTGTACAGGAAGTAAAACAGCAAATGCCTGCCAGATCTTATTATATAAATTATTCTTTTTTAATTCTGTGATGTAGATATCATCTGCGAGCTGTAAAATATTGATTTTTTCCTCAGTAATCGTACCCGGAATACGTACAGCAAGACCTGGTCCGGGGAAGGGGTGTCGGCCAATAATTTCTTCCGGGATTCTGAGATCACGCCCGGTTTTTCTTACTTCATCTTTAAATAATTCACGTAAGGGTTCAATTAATTTAAAGTGCATCTTTTCAGGTAACCCACCAACATTATGATGAGATTTTATCGTTGCTGAAGGCCCGCGTACGGAAGTGCTTTCGATGACATCCGGATACAATGTGCCCTGAGCCAGAAAATCAAAATCTCCCAGGTTTTTTGCTTCCTGTTCAAAAACATCGATGAAAAGTCGTCCGATTGTTTTCCGTTTTTCTTCCGGGTTTTCAATTCCCGCCAATTTACTTAGAAACAGATCGCTTTTATCAACTGACAGAAGATTTATATGAAAATGTTTACTAAATACTTTCTCCACCTTTTGGGCTTCATTTAAACGAAGTAATCCTGTATTAACAAAGATACATTGCAACTGTTTACCAATGGCTTTATCAAGCAATACAGCGACCACACTACTGTCGACTCCCCCACTTAATCCACAGATCACGTTTTTTGAACCGACCTGTTTCTGAATATCTTCCAGCGACTCCTTAATAAATGAACCTGTGGACCAATCTCCCGAACAGGAGCAAATATTGAAGCAGAAATTTTTAAGAAGTGTTTCACCTTCAATTGTATGTTTAACCTCCGGATGAAATTGCAGTCCAAAAATTGGTTTGGATATGTGTTGCACTACAGCATTCGGGCTATTATCGGTTCGGGCAATCGTCTTATAATCAGAGGTGAGTTGTGTGACTTTGTCTCCATGGCTCATCCAGACGGTTGAGTTATCAGACATATCTTTTAATAAAGCAGAATCTTCAAGGATGGAGAGTTTTGCTTCACCATACTCACGTTCCGGAGCTGGGCTCACTTTGCCACCAGAAAGGTCTATAATTAATTGAAGTCCATAACATATACCCAGTACCGGAGTATCTAAATCTAATATTTTTTTTGAGATCAGGGGGCCCTTTTTACTATAAACAGATGAGGGTCCGCCGGATAAAACAATTCCCCGTATATTATTATTTTTTATATGAGGAATCTCAGTGTTGTATGGTTGGATCTCAGAATAAACGCCCAGCTCTCTTATTCGTCTTGCGATTAATTGTGTATATTGAGAACCAAAATCTAATATTAATATTGTTTGATGACCCTTACGCACATTCATTTCTCAATATTCCAAAGGTGGAGTTTCTGTAACATATCTGTATCTGTTAAGTCATAACGGATTGGTGTAATAGAGACTTTTTTTTGTCTTATCACGACATCATCGACATCAT